>CAZTIJ010000011.1:0-21871 GCA_964613365.1 uncultured Clostridiaceae bacterium
AGCAGAGGACTGAAAATCCTCGTGTCCGTGGTTCGATTCCGCGTTTGGGCACCAATTAACAAGGGAAATTCCCTTGTTTTTTTTGTGTCTTTTTTTCGTTTTCAGAACAAATATATCCGGAACCTCCATTAACCCGCCGGAGGCTATTGAGATTCTTCGGATTTTGTGAAATAATATAAGAAAGTGGTTAACGCTATAGATAAGAGGTGTTCAATTTGAGAGAAGTTTTTGAAATCGTACAGAATATAGGAATTAAGGATCTGGTGGACATAGGGATTGTAGCCTATGTATTTTATAAAATTTATATGTTGCTAAAGGAAACCCGAGCAAAGCAGTTGGTGAAAGGGATTGTGGTATTACTCGTAGTCACCCAGTTAAGTGAATGGTTTCAACTCCATGTAATGAACTGGATATTGATTAATACCATGACCGTAGGATTAATTGCCCTGCTGATCGTTTTTCAGCCGGAACTACGAAGAGCCTTGGAGTACATCGGTCGAACAAAACTATTGTCCAAATCCATGCAGGATTTGGAATATGAACAGTTGGAGAACATTGTGGATGAAATGATGGAGTCCATCAGCTCCCTCTCCCGTCAAAAAATCGGGGCTCTGATTGTTATTGAAAAGGATACAGGACTCAGTGAAATTGCGGAGTCGGGAACCATTATGGACGCGGATATATCCCGAGGACTGCTGATCAATATATTTATGCCCAACACACCGCTGCATGACGGCGCAATCATTATACGAAATAATAAAATATTAGCGGCGGCCTGTTTTCTACCCCTGTCGGATAATCCCAGCTTAAGTAAAGACCTGGGCACAAGGCACCGAGCCGGGGTGGGAATATCGGAAAAATCCGATGCCTTTGTGATTATGGTTTCCGAGGAAACGGGAGCGATATCCGTGGCACAGCACGGAAAACTAAGCCGATTTTTGGATACCAAAACCTTGAAAACACGAATTGTTAATACCATGAAACCCGATAGAACCAAAAAATCCTGGCAATTCTTCAAGCTGAAATGGAGGCAGAATCATGAAAATGATGAACCGGATACAAAATAACATTAAAGGATGGTTTGGCAGGAATTTAGGAGCGAAAATCATGGCCGTTCTTTTCGCTTTGTTCATGTGGATTTACGTAATGAGTGTAATCAATCCAACCATCAGCGATAATGTAAACAACATACCGGTGGAACTTCTAAATGTAGAAGAGTTGGAACGTGCCGGGATCGTTCTACAGGGAGAGCAGGAGCACACGGTAAATGTGCGGGTCACCGGAAGAAGTGATCAGGTTTATCGACTCTCCCGACAGGATTTTGTGGCCACCGCCGACCTCTCCGGCCATCGGAATATCGGGCCGAACAATGTCCAGGTTATGGTGGAGGTGGACGCCGATGTGGAAGTGGAGTACAACCCCCGGTTTATCCGCGTAGAACTGGAAGAAGTGATAAGAAAACAAAAGAACGTGCAGATCAACATCCTAGGGGAGCCGGCCAGCGGTTATGTACTGGGGCAGCCAAGACTGACCCCTTCGGCAATCTGGATTGAAGGTCCGGAGAGCAGTGTCAACGCTGTGGAATCCGTAGTAGCCGAGTTGCAATTGGATCAAGAGAGTCGGGACGTGGTAGCCAACCTGACCTTAAAGGCAGTAGATTCCCGAGGCGATGAGGTCTCCGGCGTAAGTCTTGAATCCGAAGTAGTGGAAGTGGTAGTGCCCATGGAGCGAACCAAAACCGTAATTATCGAACCGAATCTGGACTTAGAAGCCGCTGAAGGATATGTGATAAGAAATACAAGGGTATCCCCAAGAAGCATCATGATTCAAGGGCGGGAAGAACAATTGGAGAACCTAACAAGAATCGAGACGGAGCCCGTTGAACGAAGGGATTTAACGGAAAATGAAAGTGTGGAGGTGGACTTAAGGCTTCCCGACGGAATAAGTCTGTACAATGAACGAAGCGTAACCGTGGAAGTCGAAGTAGCGGAGATCATTGAAGAGACCTATGAGTTCAGTCCCGGGGAAGTGGAAATGGAAAACCTGGCACAAGGACTGAATGTCCAGGAACAGAGCCTTCCCGAAGGGTTCACGGTGACCCTACGAGGGCCGGAGGATCTTCTTGAGAACTTTAGCCGGGAGGACCTTCAGTTGACCGTAGACCTTGAAGATTTGGAAGAAGGAAACCACCCTGTGGAACCGACCCTAAAAGACGGAAACGGCCTGGAACATCAATTGGTGGAGTGGGGGGTGGAACCCGGTGAGTTTGCCATAGAATTAATCGGGGACTCTCCCGAGGATACGGAGGAGGATGAAGAAGAACAGGATGAGGAAGAAGACACCGATGAAGAAGAAGATAATAACGGTTAAAAACTTGAGCCTCGAGGTGAGTATTTGGAAAAAGCACTGGAAGTAATTTTAAAGAGCACCAATGATGCGATCATCGCCGTGGACCGGGAGGAAAAGATCACTCTTTTTAATCCCGCAGCGGAGAAAATAACCGGATATACGGCCCAAGGGGTATTGAATAAAAAGGTTGGCAACTTCGTCAAAGAAACCCGGCTTCCCCAGGTATTAAAAAGTGGTGTTGCAGAGGTAAATCAAAGACAGGCTCTGGGGAATACGATTATCATCACCAGCCGTATGCCCGTGAAGGATGACCGGGGAAGGATTCTGGGAGCGGTGGCCATTTTTCGCGACGTCACCGAAATGGCGGATTTGAATTATGAAATATATCAATTGAAAGAAATGCAAAGTATGTTGGAGGCAATTTTTAACGCCACCCAGGATGCGATTTCCGTCTGCGATGAAAAAGGGATCGTGGTGATGGTAAATCCTGCATATACGGATCTAACCGGTCTCAAGGAAGAGGAGATCATCGGTAAGCATACCCTAAACGATATTGTGGAAGGGAAAAGTGTGCACCTGGAAGTGTTGAATACCAAGGAGGCGGCTGAGCGAACACGGCTTCGGGTGGGAAAATATAACCGGGAAGTGATTTCCAGCGCCGCCCCGATTATGGTGGAAGGTGTGCTAAAAGGCAGTGTGGGAGTGCTGCATGATGTGACGGACATCAAAAGTCTTACCAAGGAACTGACGGAAGCGAAAAAAATCATTCGTAAACTCGAAGCAAAGTACACCTTCGATGACATCATCGCCAATGACGAAAAAATGATCCAGGTATTGGATAAAGCAAAAAAAGCCGGCATCACTCCGGTAACCGTGTTGTTAAGAGGGGAGAGCGGAACGGGAAAAGAACTTTTTGCCCATTCCATCCACAATCTTTCTGAACGGAAATACAATCAGTTTGTCCGGGTAAATTGTGCGGCGATCAATGAAAGTTTATTGGAAAGTGAACTTTTCGGTTATGAAGAAGGGGCCTTTACCGGAGCCAGAAAAGGGGGGAAAACCGGTCTCTTTGAAGAGGCCCACGGAGGCACCATATTCCTCGATGAGATCGGAGAGATTCCTGTAAGCACCCAGGTAAAGCTCCTTCGGGTTCTGCAGGAAAAAGAAATAATGCGGGTGGGAGGAACGAAACCCATTCCGGTGAATGTACGGTTGATTGCAGCCACCAATGCCCATCTGGAGGAGTTGATGCGCCGGGGTACATTTCGGGAAGACCTTTATTACCGCTTAAATGTTTTTCCCATTGAAATCCCCCCCCTGAGGGAACGAAAAGGGGATCTTTATCCCCTGGTGATGTACTTAGTACGAAAGTTTAATCAGGAATACGGTAGAAATGTGAACGAAATTTCCGAGGAGGCTCTGAATCATTTAAAACAGTACGATTGGCCGGGAAATGTGAGGGAGCTGCAAAACTTTATCGGAAGAACCCTGGTAAACATAAAATATCAGGAACGGGTTATTTTGAAAAAACATCTGCCGAAGTTTTTCGATAACGATCAGGCCCCCATGGTTCAAAGCCAGGACTTTCTGGAAGAAGAAGGGGAGGGGGAGATGGAAGAAATTCTTCCCTTGAAAGAGGTTTTGGAAAAGCAGGAAAAAAAGGTCATTGAAAAAGCCCTGAGAAGCCTAAAGGGAAATCGAAGAAAAACCGCAAAAGCCCTGGGGCTTTCCGTAAGGAGTTTATACTATAAAATCGAAAAACATGGCATCCTATAGTGAAAAAAATTGCATCCGCCCTGCAATTTTCTTCGCTGTTTATGTGCAAAAAATTGCAATGAGACGGGAGGGGAGGCTCAATCCATGGTGAAAAGATCGGTGAAAGGCCCATGGATCGGGAGTTGAAAATAAAATGCTCTCTCGGAATAGTTGGCACAATAGTTGCTACTTATAAGGAGTATGGAACGAATAACTTCTATGGAAGAGGTGAAATTTGTGAAAAAGTATGTATTAGCCATTAATCCCGGTTCCACGTCAACGAAGGTTGGACTTTTCAATGAAGAGGAATCGGTGATGAAAAACACGATTGATCACTCTACGAAGGAACTGGAAAAATACGAAAACATAGCGGAGCAATACGAGCTTCGGAAAAACAACATTCTTCAATGGATAACGGAGAATGGGGTAAAAAAAGAGGAGCTGAAGGCCGTGGTAGGGCGGGGCGGTCTGTTACGACCGATGCCCGGCGGAACCTACAAAGTAACTCCTGCCATGATAAAAGATCTAAAAATCGGCTATCAGGGAGAGCACGCTTCCAACCTTGGAGGGCTCATTGCAAAAGCCATCGGTGAGGAAGAGGGAGTGCCATCCTTCATCGTAGATCCGGTTGCTGTGGATGAGTTTACCGAAGAAGCAAGAATCTCCGGGATCCCTCAGATTCAGAGAAGATCCCTAGGTCATGCTCTGAATATTAAGGCGGTGGGTCATCGGGTGGCCAAAGAACTGGGAAAAACCTTTCAGGAGGTAAACCTGGTGGTAGCCCATTTAGGAGGGGGAATCTCTGTGGCCCCCGTGAAAAAGGGAAGAATTTTAGACTACAACAACGCCAATGAAATGGGCCCCTTCTCTCCCGAGCGAACCGGAGGATTGCCCGTGGGAGACCTGGCAAAACTCTGCTTTTCCGGAGAATACGATCTTAAAACCTTAAAGACAAAACTTCGGGGCAAGGGAGGCATCAGTGCCTACCTGGGAACCAACGATGCCCGGGAAGTGGAGGCCAAAATCAAGGATGGGGATCAAAAGGCCAAGCTGATTTACGATGCCATGGGCTATCAGATCGCTAAGGAAATCGGAAGCATGGCCACGGTCCTGGAAGGGAACATCGATGCCGTGGTGGTTACCGGAGGCATTGCCCATTCCGACTATTTGATGAATTTCATTAAGGAACATGTGGCCTTCTTAGGGAAATTCTTTGTGCACCCGGGAGAAGACGAAATGCAGGCTTTAAACGAAGGAGCCCTGCGGGTGTTAAAGGAGGAAGAGGAAGCGAAAATATACGAAGAAGAGGTGAATGTAAATGATTAAAAACTTTGATGAAGTATTGGAAATTGCCAGAAAGCGAGGTCCGAAAAAAGTCGCCCTTGCCTGTGCCGAGGATGTGGATGCATTAAAAGCCATCAACGAAGCGAAAAAAAACGGCATTGTGGAAGCGATTTTAGTAGGGGATGAAGAGAAAATCAAAGCCAACGCAAAGGCGGAAAGCATTGATATTGCCCAATATGAAATTGTTCACGAAGGGGATATGGTTCAAGCTTCCAGAAAAGCGGTGGAATTAGTATCCACAGGAAAAGCCCATATGGTGATGAAGGGGTTAGTGGATACCTCGATTATTTTAAAAGCGGTGCTGGATAAGGAAATCGGACTGCGAACGGGAAATCCCCTGTCCCATGTGGCCCTGTTCCAGGTTCCCGGTTTTGATAAAATGCATTTGGTAACCGATGCGGCCATGACCATCGCACCGGATTTGGAAGGGAAAAAAGCCTTAATCAACAATGTGGTGCCGGTGGCCAATGCCTTGGATATTGCCATGCCTAAAGTAGCTGTGATCTGTGCTAAGGAGAAGGCGAACCCGAAAATGCCCGACACCATGGATGCTCAGGCCCTACAGGAAATGAACGAAAAGGGAGAAATCAAAGACTGTATCGTCGGCGGTCCCTTTGCCCTGGACAACGCCGTATCAAAAAAAGCCGCAGAGATCAAAGGCATTGACCATCCCGTAGCGGGAGATGCGGATATTCTCCTGACGGGGGATATTGAAGCGGGAAATGTGTTATATAAATCCATGATCTATTTTGGACAGGCGAAAAACGCCGGTGTCATCGTAGGCGCCAAGGCTCCCATCGTACTGACCTCCCGAGCGGACAGCGACGAAGCGAAGCTGTATTCCATTGCCCTGGGAGTGCTGTGCGCTGCGGAATTCTTTGACAAATAAAGGCATTGGTGAAACAGTTGTGATAAGGTTTGAAAATATAAGAAGAGGTGAAATGATGACGGAAACAAAAAGAATATTAACGATCAACCCCGGTTCCACATCCACGAAAATTGCAATTTTCGATGATGAAAAGCCGGTATTTGAAGAGGTCCTGCGACATTCCTCGGAGGAGATCGGGAAATATGATAAAATTTTCGATCAATACGAATTTCGGAAAAATGTAATTTTGGAAACCTTAAATGAAAAAGGCATCAACTTAACGAAGCTTGCGGCCGTAGTCGGACGGGGGGGACTGTTAAAGCCCATCGCCGGCGGAACCTACCGTGTGGATGAAGCCATGCTGGAGGATTTAAAGGTCGGAGTGTTAGGGGAACACGCATCAAACCTGGGCGGGGTATTGGCCTATGAAATCGCCGAGCAGTTGAACATTGAATCCTTTATCGTGGATCCCGTAGTGGTGGATGAAATGAAGGACATTGCCAGAGTGTCGGGAATGCCGGAAATTGAAAGAAAAAGCATTTTCCATGCCTTAAACCAAAAGGCCGTGGCCAGACGGGCGGCAAAGGACCTTGGAAAGGCTTACCATGACCTGAACCTGATCGTGGTGCACTTAGGCGGCGGGGTTTCCGTCGGCGCCCATGAAAAAGGCCAGGTTATTGACGTGAACAACGCCTTGGACGGAGAGGGACCCTTTTCTCCGGAACGGGCGGGAGGACTTCCCGTGGGAGATTTGGCAAAGCTATGTTTCTCCGGAGAGTACACCCACAAAGAAATCAAAAAACTGATCACCGGGAACGGCGGACTGGTTGCCTACCTAAACACCAACGATGGCCGGGAAGTGGTGGAAATGATCGAAAAGGGTGATAAAAAGGCGGAAACCGTGTACAAAGCCATGGCCTATCAAGTGGCCAAAGAAGTGGGCAGCTCAGCGGCAGTACTAAAAGGGAAAGTGGATGCCGTCGTTCTTACCGGAGGGATCGCTTACGATAAGATGTTTGTACAGTGGATTGAAGACCGAGTATCCTTTATTTCCGACGTACTGGTCTATCCGGGAGAAGACGAAATGATTGCCTTAGCCCAAGGGGGACTGCGGGTACTGAACAAGGAAGAAGAGGCCAAACTATACAGATAGGTGATAAATGTGAAAAGCAAACGAATCCGAATTATTATCGGACATTACGGAAGTGGGAAAACCGAGTTTTCCGTAAACTATGCCATTAAGTTAAAAGAAGTATTTGATAAAGTAACCCTGGCGGACCTGGATGTGGTCAACCCCTATTTTAGGTCCCGTCAGCAGGAAAAAATGCTTACCTCTAGAGGGATCACGGTAATCGGAAGCAGTATCAAAGGCTCCGGTTCCGACCTGCCCGCCGTATCCGGCGGGGTGTTGGGTCCTTTGCAAAGCGAGGATACCCAGGTTGTGCTGGATGTCGGTGGAGACTCGGCGGGAGCAAGAACCCTAGGCCGCTATGAGGAGTACTTCACCGAGGGAAACTACGATATGTTCTGTGTCGTCAATGCCAACCGGGAACAAACCTCCACCGTGGAAGGGGTGCTTCGACATGTTTATGCCATTGAAAAAACAGCGAAGGCCAAGGTGACGGGAATCATCAACAATACCCATCTACTAAGGGATACCACCGTAGAGGAAGTACTCAAGGGACAGGCCCTTTGTAAAGAAGCGGCGGAAAAGCTGAAGATTCCTATTAAGTACGTTGCCGCTATTGAAGAGGTGGCGAAAGAGCTGCCTTCTGACATAGAAGGGGAGATTTTCCCCATAAAGATGTATATGCGAGAAATTTGGATGTAAACTAAGGGAGGGAAAAGTAATGGCTAAAGGTAAAGTGTATTTCGATGATGATATTTGTAAAGGGTGTGAACTATGTACCACGGTATGTCCGGTGAACATTGTTGTAATGGACAAGGAAAGAATCAACGCTAAAGGGTATCACCCGGCCACCGTAAGCGATATGGACAAGTGCATCGGTTGTGCCAACTGTGCAATTATGTGCCCGGATTCTGTGATCACCGTAGAGCGGGAAAAAAAATAAAAAAATTGTAAGGAGGGAATAATAAATGTCTAAAACGTTAATGAAGGGAAACGAAGCCTTAGGAGCGGCGGCGATCAAAGCCGGATGCAAGTATTTCTTCGGATATCCTATTACTCCACAAAATGAGTTGCCGGAATACATGTCAAGAGAACTGCCGAATATTGAAGGTGGAGCCTTTGTGCAAGCGGAATCGGAAGTAGCAGCCATCAATATGATTTACGGTGCCGCCGGTGCCGGAGCCCGATGTATGACCAGTTCCTCTTCTCCGGGGATGGCCTTAAAACAAGAGGGAATTTCCTATATCGCAGGGGCGGAACTTCCTGCGGTGATCGTGAACATCTCAAGGGGAGGCCCCGGTCTTGGAGGAATCCAACCCTCCCAAGCCGATTATTTCCAATCCACCCGAGGGGGAGGAAACGGAGACTATCGACACCTGGTATACGCTCCCGCCACGATTCAAGAAGCGGTGGATCTGGTGATGGAAGCCTTTGATGTGGCGGATTACTACCGAAACCCGGTAATCGTAATCGGGGACGGAATGATTGGACAAATGATGGAGCCCGTGGAGTTCAAAGAGCCGAAAAAGCGGGACTTACCGGCCAAGGATTGGGCCACAACGGGAACGAAGGAAGAGCGAAAGCCGAACATCATCAACTCCCTGGCCTTGGATCCCGGGAAACTGGAAGAGCACAACCAAAAACTTACCCGAAAATACAAGGAAATGGAAGAAAAAGAAGTGCGACATGAAGATTATCGAGTAGAGGATGCGGAGATCGTTTTTGTTGCCTACGGAACCACTTCCAGAATCACAAGAAACGTAGTGGACGCCTTAAGAGAAGAAGGGGTTCAGGCGGGAATGATTCGACCCATTACCCTATGGCCTTTCCCCACAGCGGCGATCCAGAACGTACCGGCTTCCACAAAAGCCTTGCTTTCTGTGGAGATGAGTGAAGGACAAATGGTCGATGACGTGAAGATTGCCAACGAAGGAAGACTTCCCGTATACCATTATGGACGATCCGGTGGAATGATTCCTGAGCCGAAGGATATTATGGCAAAAGCTAAGGAAATCTTAGGAGGTGTGAAATAATGGATGTAGTATTTGAAAAAACAAAGGGACTGACGGATAAGCAAACCCATTATTGCCCGGGATGTACCCACGGAGTGATTCACAAACTGGTAGGAGAAGTTCTGGTCGAACTGGGGGTTCTCGGAAAAAGTGTGGGGGTAGCCCCGGTAGGCTGTTCCGTATTGGCCTATGACTACTTTAACTGTGACATGCATGAAGCGGCCCACGGTCGAGCTCCGGCGGTGGCCACGGGAATCAAAAGAGTACTGCCGGACCATACGGTATTTACCTACCAGGGGGACGGAGACTTAGCCTCCATCGGTACCGCAGAGATTGTTCATGCGGCCCACCGGGGAGAAAAATTCACCACGATTTTCGTAAACAACGCAATCTACGGAATGACCGGAGGTCAAATGGCACCGACCACCCTGATCGGACAAAAGGCCACCACTTCTCCCTATGGTAGAGATCAAGCCTCCACAGGAATGCCGCTAAAGGTTTCGGAAATGATGGCAACCATAGACGGAGCCGCCTTCGTGGAGCGGGTATCGGTACACGACGTACCCAATATTCGAAAAGCGAAAAAAGCCATCAAGAAAGCCTTCCAGGTACAAATCGACGGTACGGGCTTCGGGATTGTGGAGATTCTTTCCACCTGTCCGACCAACTGGGGAATCACTCCGGTGGATTCACTGACCTGGTTAAAGGAAAACATGATTCCATACTATCCGCTTGGAAACTTTAGAACACCAGAGGAGGGGAAATAATATGGCTGAAGAGAAAATTATCATGGCAGGATTCGGTGGACAGGGAGTCATGTCCATGGGACAGTTGTTAACCTACGCAGGAATGATTGAAGAGAAAAATGTATCCTGGTTGCCCTCCTACGGACCGGAGATGCGGGGAGGAACGGCAAACTGTGCGGTAATTGTTTCCGATAAGCAGGTGGGCTCTCCCATCATCACCAATGATGCCACGGCGGCCATCGTTATGAACCTTCCTTCTTTGGATAAATTCGAGAAGGATGTGGAAAAAGACGGAAACCTTTTGGTAAATGCATCCCTGATTGAAAAGAAAGCCGGTCGGGAAGACTTGAACGTGTTTTATATCAAAGCCAACGAAATCGCCAATGAACTTGGGAATGCCAAGGTTGCCAACATGGTAATGCTTGGGGCTTACCTGGAAATCACCAAGATCGTAAAGGTGGAGTCGGTGATCGAAGCCTTGAAAAAGGTTTTCGGTCCGGCGAAGGAACACTTGGTACCGATGAATAAAGAGGCCTTGGAAAAAGGTGCGGAAGCGGTACGATAATCGGTCAAAAATAGAATTTGTGCTGGGTACACAAATTCTTTGGGAAATGTAGAATAAAAAAAGCAAGGATCTCCGGGATCCTTGCTTTTTTGGGCTTTTTTTGGTCTGTTTCCTTAGGCCTTGGGATATTGAGGACATTTTCTTCCGTCGATCATATAAAAACACCGGGGCTTGCATCGGAGACAGGGATTCACCGGCTGTCCCTGTTTCCCCTTCAGAATCCATTGAGAGTCTACCAGAAGGCCCCGGCCCACGGCGACAAAATCGGCGAGGCCCTGTTCAACCAGGAACTCTCCGTCCTGAGGGGTTCGAATGCCGTTGACCACAACCACGGGGATGTTCAAGGCTTTTTTCGTCTCCACTCCGGTATAAAGGATCCAGTTGTAGGGGAAGGACTCGGGAGGCTGGGGCAGATCCTTTTCCTCGGCGATCCCCGCGGAGACATGAAGCAGGTCCACCCCCATGTTTTCCAGTTCTTTGGCTATGCTAATCCCCTCTTCCAAGGAGGGGGTGTTCCCTCCGTGGCGATAACCGATGATAAAGTTCTCGGGAAGGTTATCCCTCAGTAAGGTCAACAGTTCCCTAACAAAACCCAGGCGATTTTCCAGGCTTCCGCCGTAAGCATCCTCTCTTTGGTTGGTCATCGGGGACAGAAACTGGTTGATCAAGTAGCCGTGGGCACCATGGATCTCGATGCCGTCATAGCCCGCCTCCTCCGCCCGCAGGGCGGCGATCAGAAATTCCTTTTGGATGCCTTTGATCTCTCCCCGTGTAAGGGCTTTTGTTTTTCGACCATCGGAAAGTTCATAGGCTGAGGGAGCCAAGGGTTCCCTGGTGACGGTTTTTGGGGCTTTGTCCCCGGCATGGTGGATTTGGAGCAGGGCTTTGCTGCCCTGGGGTTTTATTCCCCGGGCAATCTTCGAAAGTCCCTCCACTTGCTTATGGTCCCAAATTCCCAACTGACTGTGGGCCAGACGGCCGGCTTTGGAAATTGCGGTGGCTTCCACCACCACCAGTCCCACTTCACCGGTTCCCCGTTTTTCGTAGTGACGAATGTGTTCATCGCTGACGAAACCTTCTTCGTCGGACCAGTTGAAACATACCATGGGGGGCATCACCAGTCGATTGGATATGACATGTCCCTTTAGGGTGTATTCAGTATAAAGTGATGGCAATTCAATGACCTCCTTTTGAGATAAAATCCTTCGGATGACTAAAAGTATAACACATCTATCGAGAAATAACAGAAAAACCTGAAGGAAAATTCAGTTTTTTTAGCTTTCTTCAAGGTCGGTCAACGAAAGGAGATTTCATTGTTATCCAGAGAATCAATAATAACCAGAGATTCTATTAAAAGGCCTTGGCTTCGAAGTGCCTCCCCTCCCCTTTGGAATCCCTTTTCAATCACCACTCCGGCACCGAGGAAACGGGCCTGGGCCCCTTCAATGATTTCCATTAAGCCCTTCATCGCCTCTCCGTTGGCAAGAAAATCGTCCAAAACCAGAACGTTCTCCCCCGGAGAAAGGTATTGTTTGGAAACCCGGATCTTATAGGTCTTCCCTTTGGTATAGGAATAAACCTCCCCCTCATAGGTGTCGGGGTCCAGGTTTTTGGATTCCAGCTTCTTTGCAAAAACCACGGGAACGTCAAAGTACTGTGCCGCAATGGCGGCAATGGCAATGCCCGACACCTCCGCCGTTAAGATTTTATCCACGGGGAGATGGGAAAATCTCCTATGAAATTCCTTGCCCAGTTGGTTTAACAAAGTAATATCCAATTGATGATTCAAAAAGCGGTCCACTTTTAAAATACCACCCTCCCGCACATGTCCTTCGGATAATATTTTTTCTTTTAACAGATCCACAAAATCCCTCCCTGATTTAAAATTTGTTTTACATTATACTATAGAAGAGGATAAAAAGCGACTTCTCTGTCGAAATCTGTCGTTAATAATCGGTTTTAACAGTAAAGGGGGAAGAAGCTCAAAAGGGGAAGAAACAGTGATTGAGTTAATATTTTAATTATGGTAAAATAGGGAGCAAAGTGTTTGAGAAAAGATCTGATAGGCACCATACATACAAGTCGACGAAAATAATTAGGATAAAAGAAACCTTGGAGGGATCAAGTAATGGGAAAATTATTCGGCACCGACGGCGTACGGGGAATCGCCAACAAAGACCTGACCCCGGAGCTGGCAAATCAATTGGCAAAGGCTGCGGCGGAGATTTTTATCAAGGAGAAAAAGGGCACCGTGGTCATCGGGAAAGACACCCGCCTATCCGGGGATTTACTGGAGGCCGCCATGGTATCCGGTTTTTTAGCCATGGGCGTAGAGGTGATCACCCTCGGGGTTATCCCCACACCGGCGGTGGCCTATGCCACAAGAACCCTGAAGGCGGATATGGGGGTGGTGATTTCCGCATCCCATAATCCCTATGAATACAACGGTATTAAATTCTTTAATCATCAGGGTTTTAAGCTTCGGGATGAAATCGAAGAGGAAATCGAAGATTTCATTTTCCGTAACCGAACCACGGAGAAAACACCGACGGGAGAGGAAATCGGAAGGCTTATCGCCATGGAAGATCCGGAAAAATTCTATGGAGATTTTGTCGCCTCCACCATAAAAGCCGATTTCAAAGGCATGCGGATTGCGATGGATACCGCCCACGGGGCGGCGTATAAAGTGGCGCCGAGAACCTTTCGGGACTTGGGAGCGGAAGTGTTCGTGATCAATGACCAGCCCGACGGAAAGAACATTAACCACAGCTGCGGCTCCACCCACCCCGAGGTGTTAAAGGAAGTGGTGGTGGAAAACCAATGTGATTTCGGTATATCCTTTGACGGGGATGCGGATCGGCTCATCGCCCTGGATGAAAAAGGAGAAGTGGTGGACGGAGATCAAATCATGGCCATCTGCGGAAGCTACCTGAAGGAAAAGGGTGCCTTGAAAAAGGATACCGTGGTCGCCACGGTGATGAGCAATATCGGATTGGAACGGGCCCTGAAGGAAAAGGACATCCGCCTGGAAAAAACCAAGGTAGGGGACCGCTATGTGCTGGAGAAAATGAAGGAAGAAGGGTATTCCCTGGGAGGGGAACAATCGGGACACCTGATTTTCCTAGACCATAACACCACGGGGGACGGACTGCTCAGCGCCCTGAAGCTGGGAGAAATTATCAAGGCCCGTCAAAAACCTTTATCCACCCTTAGCGCCGTCATGGAACGCTTTCCCCAAACCCTGGTCAATGCCAAGGTGCCCAATGAACATAAGCACTCCCTAATGGACAATAAAGTGATTTTACAGGAAATCCAAAAAGCGGAGAAGACGTTAAAGGATCAGGGAAGGGTACTGGTAAGGCCTTCGGGAACGGAGCCTCTGGTTCGGGTAATGATTGAAGGAAAAGACCTGGAGGAAATCCAGGGTTTTGCTGAAAAAATTGCAGTATTGATTGAGCAGCAGTTTTAAAACCGGGAACGATCAACAACGGGATTTTCAGAAACAGTTTTATCTCCGGGGTTTTCAGTGCAGGAAACCCCGGTTATGATCTTTGAAGGAGGTGAGCCCGGAGGAGGGGAGAAAAAACAGAACCGGATCAAAGACACCATGAAAAGCCGGAAACTATGAACGAAGGAGTACCAAGAGCACCATTGTCCAAAGCGCCAGGGCTTACAACACAGAAAGTGATCGTAAGCTGACGAGGAACAGGGTGATCGAATAATCGGCGGATGCCCTGCGGTTGATCACGACCGTAACCGGTTTGTAAAACCCTGAAGCGATTCGGGGGACAAAGAAACCGTGGTGATGAAAAAGAAAAAAGGAGAAAAATCATGTGCGGAATAGTGGGATATATCGGAAAACAACAAGCCTCTTCCATTTTAGTGGAGGGACTGCAAAAATTAGAATATAGAGGGTATGATTCAGCGGGTTTGGCGATTTACAATGAGGGAGAAATCGGGGTACAAAAGTATAAGGGACGTTTAAAGGTTCTAGAGGATCATTTAGAGAAAAACCCGATGGGAGGATCCTTAGGGATCGGCCATACCCGGTGGGCCACCCATGGCGAACCCAATGACTTAAACGCCCATCCCCATACCACCATGGACGGTCACATTGCCGTGGTCCATAACGGGATTATTGAAAACTACGGAAAACTCACGGAGTGGTTAACGGAAGAAGGAAAAGTCTTTAAAACCCAAACCGACACGGAAGTCATCGCCCACCTGGTGGATTACTTTTATGAAGGGGATTTGATCCAGGCGGTCCGACGGGCCAGCAGTAAAATGGAGGGAGCCTACGCCATCGGGGTGATCAGCAAAAATGAGCCGGAAAAATTGGTGGCGGTTCGAAAGGACAGTCCTTTAGTGGTGGGCATCGGCCAGGAGGAAAACTTTATTGCCTCGGACATCCCCGCCCTGTTAAAGCATACCCGGGATGTCTACTTCCTAGACGACGGAGAGATGGCGGTGCTGACGGAAAACCGTATCGAAATCTTTAATGAGTTGGCCCAAGAGGTGGTAAAGGAGGCCTACAAGGTGACCTGGGATGTGGCCTCGGCGGAAAAAGACGGTTATGAACATTTTATGATGAAGGAAATTCATGAACAGCCCAAGGCCATGAAAGACACCCTGTCCCCGAGATTGAATGACAAGGGCTTGATCGAAATCGAGGAATTCAATTTAACCAAAGAGGATATTGAGGGTTTCGATAAGGTCATGGTGGTGGCCTGCGGTACGGCCTACCATGCGGGGCTTATCGGGAAATTTGCCTTAGAGAAGTTTGCCAAAATCCCCGTGGAAGTGGACGTGGCCTCGGAATTTCGATATCGGGATCCCTTCGTTACGGAGAAAACCCTGTTTATCGCCGTCAGTCAATCGGGGGAAACCGCCGATACCCTGGCGGCCCTACGGGAAGCGAAGGCAAGAGGGGCAAGAACCATGGCCATCACCAATGTGGTGGGAAGCCGCATCTCCCGGGAAGCCGATGACGTATACTACACCTGGGCGGGACCGGAGATTGCCGTGGCCTCCACGAAGGCCTACATCACCCAACTGGTGGCCTTTTATACCATCGCCCTGGACTTGGGACTGAAAAAAGGCTCCTTAAAGGAGGAGGCCTATCACCGGGTGATCAAAGAGTTAAAAGAATTTCCCGAGAAAGCCGAGGCCCTGCTCCAGTATAAAAAGGACATTCAGTTTTTAGCCGATGAACAGTTCAACAGTACCAGCGCCTTTTATATCGGCCGGGGCATTGATGACGCCGTGGCCAAGGAGGGATCCCTGAAGTTAAAGGAGATTTCCTATATTCACTCGGAGTCCATTGCCGCAGGAGAACTGAAACACGGAACCATCGCTTTGATCGAAGAAGGCACTTTGGTGGTGGCCCTGGCCACCCAGGACCATCTATACGATAAGATGCTTTCCGGGATTCAGGAGGTTAAGGCCCGGGGAGCCTACGTGATTGCCGTGGCCAAGGAGGGCAATCAGGAAATATACAAGACCGCCAATGCGGTCATCACCATTCCCGATACCTTTGACGAGTTAACGCCCATTTTATCGGTGATTCCCCTACAGCTTCTGTCCTATTACATTGCTGTGGCCCGGGGTTGTGACGTGGATAAACCGAAGAATCTGGCAAAGAGCGTAACCGTGGAATAAAACAGATACCTAGATCCCGGCGGATAGTTGCAGTAAACAATACTGTGAACAACCGCCGGGTTTTATTATGGGAGAAGTCCCGCCGGGAATCTTACCGGGGATCCATCTTCCCTCGAAGCCGAGAGGGATGTTGACCTATGGGGGAGAAAAGAGTATACTAGAGGAAGTGTGTTAAACGATAAACTGTAATGGAGGAATTCGATTGATTAATGTAACCAATGTAAGTTTACGATTTTCCGATAAGAAACTATTCGAAGAGGTGAATATGAAATTCACCCCGGGGAACTGCTACGGGGTAATTGGAGCCAATGGAGCGGGGAAATCCACTTTCCTCAAGATTTTATCGGGAGAGGTGGAACCCAATACCGGGGAGGTTTCCATGACTCCGGGAGAGCGCATGGCGGTACTAAAGCAGGATCATTATCAGTACGATGAAGACGTGGTACTGGATATTGTGATCATGGGCCATGAGCGACTTTATCAGATTATGAAAGAGAAGGATGAGATTTATACAAAAGGGGATTTTACCGAAGAAGACGGTGTACGGGCGGCGGAACTGGAAGCGGAATTTGCGGAACTGGACGGCTGGGACGCAGAGGTCAGCGCCGAAAAACTGTTGATGGGTCTTGGAATTACCAAGGATCTGCACGGTGAACAGTTGAAAAACCTGGAGGGCTCCGATAAAGTCAAGGTGCTGTTGGCCCAGGCTCTCTTTGGAAACCCCGATATTCTGTTGCTGGACGAGCCTACCAATCATTTGGATTTTAAAGCCATCACCTGGTTGGAAAACTTTTTAATGGATTATGAAAAAACCGTTATTGTGGTCTCCCATGATCGCCATTTTCTCAATACCGTGTGCACCCATATGGTGGACATTGATTTTAATAAGGCGAAAATGTTTGTGGGAAATTACGATTTCTGGTATGAATCCAGTCAGTTGGCCCTTCGAATGATGAAGGATCAGAACAAGAAAAAGGAAGAGAAGGTAAAGGAGCTGCAAAACTTCATTGCACGGTTCAGCTCCAATGCCTCTAAGGCCAAACAGGCCACCTCCCGGAAAAAAATGTTGGAAAAACTCACCATTGAAGACATTCAGCCCTCCACCAGACGCTATCCCTTCGTAGGATTTACCCCCGACCGGGAAGCGGGAAAGGAAATTCTCAGTGTGGAAGGGCTCTCCAAAACCATCAATGGGGAAAAAGTGTTGAACAACATTTCCTTTACCCTTCGAAAAGGGGATAAGGTGATTTTACTCGGGGAAAGTGCTCTGGCAAAAACCACCTTAATGGAAATTTTGATGGGGAATATACAGGCGGATGCAGGAACCTATCAATGGGGAACCACCACTTCAAGGTCCTACCTTCCCAGCGATAACAGTGATTATTTTGAAGGACGGGACCTCACATTAGTGGACTGGTTGCGACAGTATTCCGAGGAGAAGGACGAGACCTATATTCGGGGATTCTTAGGAAAAATGCTGTTTTCCGGAGAGGAAGCCTTGAAAAAAACCGATGTATTGTCGGGAGGAGAGCGGGTTCGATGCATGCTTTCCAGAATGATGCTCTCGGGAGCGAATATTTTATTGCTGGATGAGCCGACCAATCATCTGGATTTGGAATCCATCCAAGCGGTGAACAACGGATTGGCAGCCTTTAAGGGGACGGTGCTCTTTACATCCCATGACTACAAGTTCATTGAAACCGTAGCCAACCGCATCATCGAAGTGACCCCGAACGGTGTGGTGGACCGGATGATGACCTTTGAGGAGTACATCAATGATGATAAGCTGCAAAAAGAGGTCAGCAAGCTGTATAAAGCCAGCTAATCATCACAGTGAAGAAACACCGATCAGTTACCGGGAGACGCCCAAGGCTTAAGAACTGAAAGGCGAGAGTTAAAAAATGCAGTAAAAAAGGAAGGATCCTCCTCGGGATCCTTCCTTTTTTGCTGGGGTTTAACCCGCCTGACTTTCTTGTTTACCTTCATAGGAGTTCAGTTCGGAAATAATGTGGTATAAGGATTTTAAAGCTTCCGAAGGAAGGGCGTCCACACCGTTTTTCTCCGTCTGTCGAGACTCTACGAATTGGATCCGCTTAAAGAAGTTGGTCATAAACGCCTGGCGGTAGTCCTCGTTTTTCAGGTCCGCTTCAAAACCTTGGATTTCCATGATTTCAAATTCTTCAAAGGGTGCCCATTGCTTAAATTCCGCCCGGTTCTCCACAATGGATTCAATTATCCCCAGGGTGGTTTCCGGGGTTACTTTTTTGTCCATAAACTCTCCCGTATTTATGATGTAGCAGTCCACCCCATCGGCGATTAAGGTTTTAAACAAACGATAATCAATACTTAAGGGGTAGGTTCGGAAAGGGTTGGCATAGGGTTCTGCCACCAACTGATTGGGATCCACCCCCTTGGCCAGACGCTCCGCCGAGGTTCTGAAGGTGGCCAGGGTGGCCCCCATGGCGGAACCCAGATCCGAACCTTTTACCTTCAGTACCGGTGGCAAAGTGGGATCTTTCATGATCCAGAACAAAGCATCCACCGGCTCTTCCAATCGGTCCACCCGGTTCTTCGTCCACAACTTGGATTTAATCGCCCGGCCGTTGCCGTTGCGCATATCCTCGGTGACAGGGTACACCTTACCGTCATCATACATGATGGCTCCGTTGTTTTGCGTGGTTAAAATGTATTTATTGTCCTCGCAGTCCATAGGATAATCCGCGGTTTTGTCAAAATAGGTGGGTTCCAAGGCCACGGAGGTTTTGTTTTCAATATCCACAATAAAGGCGTCGTCATGCAAAACCGTTACGTCATATTTGTTGTCGTGCTTGGCATGGGTAATGGTGGATTTTCCCGAACCGGAAAGACCGAAGGCGGCGATGGTAAACTTCTTGTCCTCTAAGTTGTAACGCTTCATCCCTCCGTGGCAGGCAGCGTATCCGTTTCTTGCGGCGGTACCCCAAGCCAGGGTCAAGGTGCCTTTTTTGTATTCTCCGAAGTATTTCATACCCAGCAATACCGCACAGTTATGTTCCGGGTCGAAAAAAGTCAGTCCGTAGGGATGGTCGGGGTGAGACCAGTCGGGATCCGCAAAAATGATAATGTCCCCTTCGGGAATTTCCTTGGAGGCTTTGTACATCTCCGCATATTTTTCATTTATATATTGAAAGTTTAATAACCAGCTGTACAGGATGTTTTCATGGTGCTCAGGAAGGATTAAATGAGCCTTGATCATAAACTCCGGGTCCAGGCCCACAAGGGCTTCTCCGTGATACATTTTCTGATAGCGGGTTTTGTAAATGGCCTCCCGGATCAGTCCCGAATATTCGCTCACATCCACATTGGGCTCTCCCACGATTTTTCTCGCCGCGGCACATCGACCAAAGGCGGTGCCGTCGTTGAACAACAAAGCGTTGGTGCCCTCCTGCAGACCCAGTTTTTCCGGTTCATAGACGGGAATACCGGTCAGTTCGATGGTTCCCGGGCTGTTTTTCGCCAGATGGTGGGCCTGGGACACGGTTTTTACCAGTTCCACATTGTTTCCGTATAGGGCGGTTTGAATGGTTACCCGAATCTGGGATTTCACTTGATCAAAGCTTTGTCTTCCATCGTATTTACACATTGTGCTCATTGAATAATAGCCTCCTTGTTTTTCTGGATGGGATGATGAAATCATTTTCGATACAATAACAGCTTATATTATAGAATAAGCATAACGTATATGCAAGGCTTTTTCTTAAAAAGTGTAACACATATAAAAAATATTTTATCCTCCTTTCCCCTGGGGGGATTTTTGTTGAAATAATCCCGGTTCTGAGGTAAACTAATAAATGCGGGAAAGTTTAGAAATCATTGAAACCAAAGAAAAATCCATGATTGAAAAAGGAATTATGGTTCCCGATGAATCCGTTTTTCACAATGTGTTACACTAAAAAAACAGGGAAAGGATGAATCATATGAAAGAAAGGATTAAAGAAATCACAGCACTGCAACCGATTATTTGGGAAAATCCCCGGAAAAAACAGGCAGAACAAGCCCTGGAGGATTTCAGCCTGAAAATGGAAGACATCCTGGAGGCCGAGAGGCGCCTACAGCGCTTTGCCCCCCTGCTATACAAATATTTTCCTGAAACCGAAAACGGGATGATCGAATCCCCCCTTCGAGAGCTGCCCAGGTTGAAGGCAAGTCTTGAGGAAAGCCATGGCAAGCACATTAAGGGTAGACTGTACGGCAAATGTGATAATCAATTAAAGGTTGCCGGTTCCATTAAGGCCCGGGGAGGAATATACGAGGTGTTAAAGTTTGCGGAGACCGTGGCCTTAGCAAATCACTGGATTTCCCCCGGAGATGACTACGGAGTGCTAGGGGAGGAACCCTATCGAAGGCGCTTCGGACAGTACAAAATAGCCGTAGGTTCCACGGGAAATCTGGGCCTGAGCATCGGAATCATTTCCGCCACGCTGGGATTCCAAGTGACGGTACACATGTCCCGGGACGCGAAATCCTGGAAAAAGGATCTGTTAAGAGAAAAAGGGGCCAAGGTGGTGGAGTATACCGAGGACTACGGAAAAGCGGTGGAAGAGGGACGGAAAGCCTGTTTAGGCGATGAGAAAGCCCATTTTATCGATGATGAGAACTCCAAGGATTTATTCCTGGGCTACAGTGTCGCCGCCCTTCGATTGAAACAGGATTTGGAGAGAGAAAATATCCCGGTGGACGCTGAGCATCCCCTTCGGGTCTATCTCCCCTGCGGAGTGGGCGGTGCCCCGGGAGGCATTGCCTTTGGTCTGAAAACCATTTTTAAAGACGGGGTGCAGTGTTACTATGTGGAACCTACCCATGCCCCCTGTATGCTTTTGGGTCTTATCACGGGAAAAAAGGAACAGCTCCATATTAAAGACTACGGGATCCATAACCTTACGGAGGCCGACGGCCTGGCGGTGGGAAGACCGTCAAAAATGGTCTCGGATCTTTCGGATACATTAATAGACGGAGGCTATACCCTGGAGGATCAAACCCTTCTGGACCTGATGAAAAGAATTTACGCCACGGAGAAAATAAAAATCGAACCCTCCGCTGCTGCCGGCTTGTTGGGTCCCCTGCTATGGGAGGATACAGAAAAAACCACCCATATTGCCTGGCTCACAGGGGGCGACCTGATTCCCGAGGAGGCCTTTCAAAATCTTCTGGCGAAAGGAAGGGAGAAAAACCGACGGGGATTGTAAGGAAAGTGTTATAAGGGAAGTCTTCGGGGTATAAAGGGTAAGGATTAAAAATTCAAGGAGGAAAGATATGCAGACACTATTATACAGTTTTATTGCCGGGATCTCCACCGTGCTGGGGGTATTTGTACTGGTACTTTTCGGAAACCCCTCCCAAAAAATTCTGGCAACCCTGCTGGGTTTTGCCGGGGGAATTATGCTTGGAATCTCCGTATTTGAGTTA
>CAZTIJ010000012.1:0-10860 GCA_964613365.1 uncultured Clostridiaceae bacterium
CCTTCGACAATATTTCTTTCAGTTCCGTTTCCATACTAATCATCCTTTCTTTTTCGAACATTCATCTTCGTAACAATAAAAAAAATTCGCAGTATAACATATTTAACATCTACATATATGATTAATATATGCATTATATATTATCGTTCTTCCTTTGTCTACTATTTAAAAGAATTCAGTAAATAATTATATTCATTCTACAAAATTGCTATTTCCCACTATTTTCAATGGCTTATATAATAAACAAAGAAAGAAGATCACCTATTCCGATAGTGATCTTTTCCTTTCATAGCTTTCTATTTCCAAAAGTAATGCGTTAACCAGTTTATCCGGTGCTTTCTCACCCACAAATATTGTGATATCGGCTACTTCTTTATAAAGATCCTGTCGATCTTTTAATAACCCTTCCACTCTTTTTTTTATATCTTTCGCTTCGCTTAATAAAGGTCTTGAATCATCGAGACTTAAGCGTTTACAAATGGTATGAATATCGCCCTTCAAGTAAACAATAATACCGTTTTGTTTCATGATCCTAAGGTTTTCAGGATTTAGAATAACCCCTCCTCCACAGGCAATAACTTTCTTCTCCGTGGTTTTTAACCAATCTTTATGGATATTTTCTATGACCTTTGCTTCCAACTCCCTAAAATAATCCTCCCCGGACTCCTTGAAAATTTCCTTAATTCTTCGTTGTTCCATCTCTTCGATAAATAGATCCGTATCTAAAAAACTCCAATGTATTTTTTTTGACAAAACTTCCCCTAGGGTGGTTTTTCCAACAGCCATAAAACCTATGAGGTAGATATTCTCTTTAAAAAGACAATGCCATTGGTAGGCTTTGCTGAGTTCCATTATTTTTTTATAGGTCTCCTTTAAATAATAGTGATACAACTCAGGCTCTTCTCTGATTTTCCCAAGTACTTCGTCTTCCCGTTGAAGGTTTTCAACAGGTTCTTCCCTTCGAATCTTATCTTCTAAAACACTCTCCAACAATGAGTACCGTGCTTTTAATAGGTCGATAATTTGTTGATCTATTTGATTGATTTCTTTTCTAATAGTATTAAGTGATTTCATAAGAGTACCTTCCTTATTGTGTAATTAAATTTTATCCGTACCTTAAGAAAAATCCGGGGTATTTTTGTGGGGCAGTACAAAAATAACCAGCAGCCCCAGTACGGAAAAGAAAAAACCAAGAAAAAACCAGAGAAAAGGATTCCGATTTTTTTCCTTCGCTTTTATCGCCGCAAACAGTCCTACTACCAACTCAAAAATGATAATATAAATATAATACTCCATAATCCAACCTCCAGATAGTTTGCATTTTCATAATAAATTATAACATAAAAATACTATACATAAATAATGTTCAGAAAAATCTTTCAGTTCCTTGGAAGATTTAGAATCCGGTCATCCCTTCCTTATCAAAAATCTCTTCATCATCCCAACTAATATTCTCAATGCCTTGGATGTTTTTTAACTCGGTGTAACACGCAGATCTTTTAAAATTCCGAGGGATCCTTATGAAAAATGTAATTTCTATATCCTTTTCATATTCATCATCACTGTAGCTTTTCTGGTCAACAATTATGTTTTTAATGCTTATTTGATACTTCCCAAAAACCGTACCGATTTCGCCCACCAGACCAGGACGACCGAAAGCTTTGATCCGTACCTCAGAATATCTTTTCAACTTGTAGATTCTTCCTTCCAAAGCCTTAAGTCCCATCAAGGAAAAAAGAGCTAGAAAAGTCGTAAGGGAAGCGGCTGCATAGTAACCTAGGCCAATGGCCAAGCCGATTCCTCCACTAATCCATATACTCGCCGCTGTGGTAAGCCCCCTTACGTTTGTTCCCTCACGTAGAATCGTTCCGGCTCCTAAAAATCCGATCCCACTTACCACTTGTGCTGCTAACCTGGCCGGTTCCCCTCCGGCACCATCGGGTCCGAGGCCATAAAAACCATAGGCAGACAAAATCATGATTAAGCAGGAGCCTAAAGTAACTAGTATATGGGTCCGAAAACCTGCAGGACGGTTGCTGATCTCCCTTTCAAAACCGATGATCCCCCCAAGTATAGCTGCCATTATTAAGCGAAGAGCAAGTTCTAATGTTCCGATCATGTAAAAGCCTCCTTTTCCATCCTTAGTGGGAAAATTATTATATCCTGAACTTATTTTACCTACAGTACAAATGAGAAGTTTATCCCCGGTTTTAATTATTTTTAAAACTACAGGTATTTTCACAGTATATTTGGGTATAGAATACTTATAACCACAATAATTCAATATAAACAGAGGAGGCGCACAATGAACATACAATTTTTAGGTGCTGCAAAAGTCGTTACAGGAAGCAACATATTAATTACTACAAATAATTATCAGCTCTTAATCGACTGTGGTTTATTTCAAGGGAGTGAAGAGTTGGAAAAGCTTAATCGGGAACCGTTTAAATACAATCCTGAAGAAATAGATTTTGTGCTCCTTAGTCATGCCCATATCGATCATAGCGGTAGAATTCCCAAACTTGTAAAGGAAGGCTTTAGCGGCAAAATATATTGTACCAATGCAACTTATGATTTATCGGATATTATGCTAAAAGATAGTGGACATATCCACGAATCCGATATAAAGTGGCTCAATAAGTCGAGGAAACGTTCAGGAAAGAAGCCATTAGATCCCCTCTATACGGTAGAAGACGCCGAAAACAGTCTTCGCTATTTTGAACCGGTTCTCTATGATCAAAAGATTGATATAAACGGAGACATCTCCGTGCGATTTAAGGATGCAGGACATATTCTCGGTTCGTCTATTATTGAGCTATGGATAAAAGAAAAGGAAGATACTGTAAAAATTGTTTTTTCCGGAGACCTAGGGTCTTCTAACAAGCCCATTATTCGTGATCCCGACTATATTAAAGAAGCGGATTATTTAATTGTTGAATCCACTTATGGAAATCGGCTACATGAAAACAAAGAGTTTCGGATGAAAAAGTTAATGGAAATTATCAACGATACCGTATCAAAAAATGGCACAGTGATCATTCCCTCCTTTGCCGTAGGAAGAACCCAAGAGTTAATTTACGAACTTCACAAGTACTACGAGGAACACGATAACATAGAAGAGTTTTTGAAAATACCTATCTATATCGATAGTCCCATGGCAATTTCTGCTACGGAGATATTCAAGAAGAACACCTACGCCTTTGATGAAGAAGCGCGGAAATATATTTTAGAGGGTCATAACCCCCTGGATTTCGAGAATCTTTATTATGTCCGGGACCACAAAGAGTCTATGCGACTCAATGAAGCGGATTATCCTAAAGTGGTCATTTCTGCAAGCGGAATGTGCACGGCGGGACGTGTCCGTCACCACTTAAAGCATAATTTATGGAAGGAAAAAAATGCTGTGGTTTTTGTCGGTTACCAGGCTCATGGTACCCTGGGCAGGATTTTACAAGAGGGTGTTAAGTCCGTTAAACTCCTTGGAGAAGAGATTGCTGTGAAAGCATCTATTCATAGTGTAGAAGGGTTTTCTGCCCATGCAGATCAAGAGGACTTAATGAACTGGATCGGACACTTTGAAAAAAAACCGCAAAAAATATTCTTAGTCCACGGGGAGGAAGAAAATTCCCGGGGTTTATATGATCTCATCAAAGAAAAACACGGGATCAAATCTCTGATACCTGCAATGGGGTACTCCTTTACGGTGGAAGAATCCGTGCTGAAAGAAGAATCCGGAGAAATGCTTAAGCCTATTGAACGTAAAGAAGTGATTAAGCGCGAACTTCAAGAAGTACTTCAGCAGTTTCAAAACCTTGAAGAAAAGGCCGACCGATTTCTAGATGAGATCGTCCTCGAAAAGGAGTACGACAAAATCAAGAATAAACTTTTGGATTTACAAAGAGAACTAATGGACATTACTATGCTAATCGGTAAATAATCTCTGGACATTGCTCTAAAGCCTATTAAAGGAAGGCATCAAAGGATAGGTTCGATTTAAAATGAGCCCTAAAAAAAACAGCAGAGCGTTATCTGCTGTTTTTCCACGCAGTTATTCGCTGGTTACGATTCTTATAAAGCTGGCTCCATTCCCAGTATCCCTTGAAATCATCTTTAGAATTTTTGTTTTTCTTATGCATTGTTTCAAAGGATTTTGCCAGTTTGTTTATTTCTTTTTTTTGCATGCCCTTCACCACCTTTTAGTATAAAAAATCTATTTTGAGTATTATTATACACTTTTTTTGAAATTAATCAAGGGAAAATGCTTATCAGATTGACTATTTCATCTTTATTTGATAAAGTTATGAGGAGATTTTCTAGCACCTTTACAATTCTAGGAGGACTACTTCATGACAATCATAAAGCAGGCAACAGAAAGTACAAGGGAATACTTCATCAATGATTATTTAGAGCGTTACGGTTCATACCAGGACTTAGCAGAACAATATGCAAAAGCTTGTATTTCCATAAATCGTTCCTTTGTAGCCATTAAAGACAATAAAATCATCGGGGGCATTACATGGTCCGTAAAAGAAGGAATCAACTCCGGGTTGGTGGAAATATTCCAAATGTCGATTCTTAAAGAATATCGTGGTCAGGGCTATGGTTCCCTGCTGGTTGACAAATGTCTCGAAGATATTGAAGCTTTCTATCAATTAAGAGAACAGCCTTTACAGCGGGTCTATATCATAATAACCGAGTCAAACATTATCGGACGAAACCTGTACCGGAACAAAGGGTTCTATGTTGCTGCAAGCTTGATGAATCATCGTTTCATAAATCAGATGGATTTATTTTATGTAAAGGATTATTTTCATAAAATGTGATATTGTAAAGGTATATTACAGATTCAATTATATTATATAAGGAGTGTATACATTGAAAAAAATAAACATGAAAATTGGCTTGATTTTAGGAGTCATTCTTCTTTCTTCCTTTCTCATCTTTGGTTGTTCCGAAGATGAAGAATACCAGTTGATACAACAAAGTGAATTTGCACTAGGCACCTATAACCAAGTTACGATTTATGCTCCAAGCGAAGAGATCGGCCAAAATATTATGGAGGATGTTTTTGCCCGAGTGGATGAAATTGAGAATTTAATGAGTATCAATATTGAGGAAAGTGATATTTCTAACCTTAATGATCATGCGGGTCAATCAAGTGTTATAGTAGATTCTGAAACCTTTCATCTGCTTCGTCTTGGAAAAGAGTATAAGGAACTGACTGAAGGTACTTTCAATATAGGTATCGGTGCCTTGATCCAGCTTTGGGATATCGGAGGAGACAATCAGCGAGTTCCTGAAAAATCAGAAATCGAAGCCCTTCTCGGTCATACGGATCTCAATCAGTTAACCTTGAATGAAGAAACATACGAAGCAAAGATTGAGGATTCGAAAATGGTAGTGGATTTAGGCGGCATTGCCAAAGGATATGCCGTCGATGAGGCCGTACAAGTAATCAAAGACCATGGTATAGACCACGCTATAGTGGATTTTGGAGGAGATGTTTACGTCCTCGGAGGAAACCCTGATGGTAATGACTGGAGAATCGGAATCAGCACACCGGAAATCGGAGAATCCGGAGTGGTCGGGCGATTGTTTTCTTCCAATATGTCTGTGGTATCCTCTGGAGACTATGAGCGATACTTTATTGAAAATGATGAGCTATACCATCATATTATCGATCCAAGTACCGGCTATCCCACGGATAATAATCTTGCAAGTGTTACAGTAGTCTCAGATACCGCCCTTGAAGGTGATGTACTATCTACAGCTGTCTTTGTAATGGGATTGGAAGAAGGGTTAGACTTTATTAATGGCCTTGAAGGGGTTGAAGCAGTTCTAATCACCGATGCTAAGGAAGTATATGTGACTCCGGGACTTTCCGATCTTTTTGAAATTATGGATGAAGACTATTTTCTGGTTGATTAACCGTAATAGATGTGTTTATTATCAATAAAATGACGAAAAACAACCCGGATTTAAGTGACGTGTGTATTTAATCCGGGTTGTTTTTCTGTTATTTTCTGTTACCTGCATTCAAGTAATCTTAGGGATACTGAAGTGATGAACTATAAGAGTATACACCCATTATTCAATGAGTTCCACATCCGTACTCAGTTTATAAATTACATCCTTCCGCTCTACAATAAGCTGTACCTTATCTCGTAAACTATCATCGGTTTTGATGTTCAATAATAGTTCTTTTACAGGGTTAATCGCAGTAGGGTTGCCCACCGCTCTTAACATAGAGATGTCTCCATTGGTATCGCCATAGGCATAACTGTTGACAAGATCCAAATCATATTTCTTTTTGAATCCACCAATAGCCTCCTCTTTACTTTTTGAATCCCACATCTGATCGATTTCTCCAGTTAGAATCCCTTGGGTGTCCACATGATATCTGGTTCCGACAAAATCCTGCACTCCGTACTTCTCTGCCATTTTTTCAACTAAATAATCTGGCCCTCCGGAAATAAAGATAATAGTATGGCCTTGCTCTTTATGCCAAAGGATCCGGTCGCGGGTATACCGGTAAACCCGTTCCCCTTTTTTTGCAATTACTTGATCACACATGAACTCCATATGTTTTCTGCTGATTCCTTTAACGGAGTTCAAATAGATATGAGCCACTTCAAGGAGGTAGTCCTCATAATTTCCCTGCCGTTTGTCCCAGTTATGAAAAGTTTTCTTTGCTTCATTATGCCATATGGAAGGATCAATAATCTCGTATTTTATCATTTTCTTAAAGTGTTCAACCATTAAGGAATCCCTGTATAAGGTTCCGTCAACATCAAATAATGCGGCAATTTTCTTCATGACTATCCTCTCCTTTGCTCTTTCCGTTATTATACCCAGTTAGACTAAAAAATAACCCTATTCCATAGTAGAAACAGGGTTGTGGATAGATCGGATTTTTCATAATGCTTTAGGATTGTGCGTTTAACTTAATTTGATCGAGTACTGCATAGGCTATGTTGGATGCATGGTCACTGATTCTTTCCAGATTACTGATAATATCCAAAAACACCACGCCGGAACCGGTATTGCATAAGTTTTTATTTAGACGATCAATATGATTTGCCCGCAGGGCTTTCTCCTGTTGGTCTATTCGATTTTCGATTTCCAATACTTCCAACGCGAGGCCCTGATCCAAATTAATTAAGGCGGTCAATGATTTTTCATAGGCATCTATGGTCATCGTGCTCATTTCCTCCAATTCGCCGATAGCCTTCTCGGAAAAATGGAGTTTGTTTTCCAGACGATACATGGCAAGCTCTGCAATATTATCGGCATGATCACCTACTCGTTCAATATCATTAATCGTATTAAAAAGTCCTGTAAGAATCTCCCGGTTTTTCATGGAAATATCCGTATTTGAAAGTTTAACAAGATATCCCGAAAGCTCCCGCTCTATTTCATTTACCACTTTTTCAATCCGGAAGCCTTCCATAATCTCTTTTTCGTTTTTATTAAAAAAGCCCTTCAATGCACTGTGCAGTGTTTTTTTTGCCGTGTTACCCATGTGAAGGGTTTCTCTCATCGCTGAGTTTAAGGCTATTGAAGGTGTTTCTAATAGTCGAATATCAATATATTTAATTCCTTCCTGTACATCCTCATCTCCGGGAACAATCTTTTTGGCGGTTTTAACAATTAACCCCGCAAAGGGTAAAAGCATTAACGTACTGGTAATATTGAAAATCGTATGGGCATTGGCAATTTGTCTTGTGACGTTCGTCGGGGACAACTCCTCAACAATCCAGTAAAGAGGCACTCTTAAGAAAATCAAAAATATTAAGGTTCCCACAACATTAAAAACAAAGTGTGCCGCAGCCGCCCTACGGGCCGTCCTATTTGCACCGATGGAAGAGATGATAGCGGTAACCGTGGTTCCGATATTAATTCCAAACAAAACCGGCAGTGCAGATGTCAGTGGCACTAATCCCTGTAAAGATAAGGCCAAAACAATACTTGTGGAGGCCGTACTACTTTGCAGGGCTACCGTAATAAAAAAGCCGGCCAACACGCCTAAAAAGGGATTGTCAGAGAAACTGATGATCAGATCCTGGAAAGCTTGCATTTCTCTCAAGGGTCTCAAGGCA
The DNA here is from genome assembly GCA_964613365.1 of uncultured Clostridiaceae bacterium. Taxonomy (GTDB): domain Bacteria; phylum Bacillota; class Clostridia; order Peptostreptococcales; family T1SED10-28; genus Isachenkonia. The sequence goes on from CAZTIJ010000012.1 coordinate 8,100, forward strand.
TCCCCCATAAAGGACATTCCAACAAAAAGGATCCCAAAGCCGATAAAGGCTTCCGATATCTGTTTAACTTTTCTGTTTTTTGTGCTTAACCAAATGATAACCGCAATCCCGATAATAATCGGTGCATACTGATCCACCCTGAAGGAAATGACCTGGGCGGTAACGGTTGTACCAATATTTGCTCCCATGATGACGCCTACCGCTTGGCTCAGATTCATCATACCCGCATTTACAAACCCGACGACCATTACGGTGGTCGCACTACTACTTTGGACTATCGCTGTAACTACAGCCCCGACAATAACTCCTAAAAATCGGTTTGTGGTTAATGCTCCGATAATGTCTTTTAACTTGTCTCCAGCTGCCCGCTGTAAGCTAGAGCTCATCACATGCATACCATAAAGAAAAAGCCCAAGTCCTCCTAACACACCAAAAAATATTTCCATTCCGCTGCCTCCCTATTTCATGAACTCATCTATCTGTTTCTTATGCAAATGACATTATATCAGAGTTCATAGTCAAAAATAAAGATATTTTTTAAACCATTGATTAATTTCTAAAGGTCCTTTTAGATTTCAATATCCTGAATGTAGACATTTACTTGTTCAACGGGAATATCTGTCATGGATTGCACCATATCCTTAATTCTCTTTTGAACCTTTTCGATAACTTCAGGTATTTTAATCCCCAACTGGATTACGACGGAAATATTGATTATGATCTGTTCGTCCCCTTTTTGAATTTTAACCCCTTTCTTGCTGGAGGTTTTTCTGCTAAAGACCTCCGCAAAGGAATCGGAAACCCCGCTGGAAAAAGAAAGAATTCCTTCCACATCCTTTACCGCTTCCCGAATCACTGTCATAATTACCTCATTGGAAATTTCAATTTTACCTTCTTTACTCATTATTTCCATTTTTCATCCTCCTAACCTCTTGATTAATAATTTTTGCTTGTTCATATTCTTCTTTTCTATTGATATTATAAAAGCTAATTTCGTCGGGGTCATAACGGTGAATCGTTTCCTCCTTTACGGTAAGAACCCGGACTTTGGGAAAAAAGTCAATGATTTTAAAATGTTGGCGGTCAATCATCTTCTTTATGGGTGTTAAACAATTTTTATGATAAATCCCATGCAGTGGCTGAAAATGTCCTTTGATTTTAGGGACCACTACATCGTAATTACTTGACTGCTCTGACAGATATTTAATCAACCCTTCGTTAATAAAGGGCATGTCACAGGGAAAAAAAAAGCCTTGTTCCGTTGGTATCTGCGCGAGACCCGAATAAAGACCCACTAGAGAATTTTTCTTTTGGTTCACAACTATATCCCGGATGAAACAGACATCGTTCAAAAAATCATAAATACCCGGTTCGTTGGTCACTATGTGTACTTGTTGCTGGAAGATGTTTTCAAGTTTTCGAACCATGATTTCAATGATCCTTTGGTTATCAATTTTCAACAACGCTTTGTTGCTACCCATTCGACTGTTGGCTCCTCCGGCTAAAATCACCGGAGTTATTTTGCTTTTTTTCATAGTATCACTCATTTGAGAATTTTTCATCCCTAGACTCTATATTTTCCCGGTAAAGATTTACCCTATTGATATCTTGGGTGAGGAGAATTTCCTCCAAACTTATGGAATGAAAAACCACTTCACACTCTTCATTGTCGCATAAATAAAAACGATCTTCTTGAAGATAGGGTTGTACTTCATTCTTTACCATACTGTATACTTCCTCCGCCAGAACCTTATGAGTGGGTAGCCCACATAAGGGACATTGCGTTTTATTTGATTGGCAATCTTTCTTACAAGTACCACACGACATTTGAACGCCTCCTATAAACCTTATTACTAAACTAAAAACACATCCTAACAGTATCTATTCATATTTTAACACAGAGACTGAGTAGATGCTATACAAAACCCTTATAACCTCAAATCCCATTGCAATTTATCCTTTTAGGATTTATAATGAGTAATATGGATGACTTTTCATTTTCATGATTACGATACCATGATTTCATTTCTCTACAAGGAGGCTTCCATGAAAAAACAATTTGACAATCCTTATTTACAGCTTAGTGAACCGAAATCATCTTTAGATTTTCTAAACAATATCGATGAAAAACGAAGTTATTTTTACCCCTTGCAATCTCTTTTAGGAGTCCTGGGTGTCATCCTTATTTTCCTAAGTTTTCGGGAACCACTGTATTTTTTCATCGGTGCTACTTTTCTTTTTCTAAGAATTTTTTGGCGAAGGAAAAGCGATCCCTTACTTTCGGCATTGCAGCAAAGCAAATTGTATTATCGGAAAAAACGGTTTGATAAGTGTTTGTCTTCTTTGGACCGCTTACTGGAAGAATATCCCCATAATCATGGTCTTAAGCTTATCCAAGGAGAATGTTCCTTGCATATGAATCGATTGGATGAAGCCTATGAAATTTATGCGAATGCCTTTCAAGAATCCCGCGAATCCTTCTTAGAAGAATCCTCCCATAAGCATATGGTTTATTTGCTTTTTTTAATTGTTCACTTCCGCGACTTCCAATTTGGCGAACAGGTTTCCCAATTTTACCAGGTGACAGAAAACTCCTCTTTTTTCATCGCTTTATGGAGCAACTATTACTTAGGGATTATCCATTATTATAATGATTCGCCTCAAAAATCCCTGAAACATTTTAAGAAAGTATACAACCTGAACAGTGATTTTAAAAACATTCCGAAGGTCTTAAAAAAACTGAAACAAAAAGAAAGTATCG
>CAZTIJ010000012.1:10870-21858 GCA_964613365.1 uncultured Clostridiaceae bacterium
ATATAAAAAAATCCCGGATGATATGAAGTGCCCCCCGTCTACTTGACTGGGGGCACTTCATATCATCCGAGCTTTTTGATTTTCGATTAGGGAGAATGCGTTGCATAGATAATAAACAATTGATAAACTTAACCCTTCGCTACAATGTTATAAATTCGACCGGGCACATAGATTTCTTTTACAATTTCTCGATTTTCCAAATATTCTTTTATGCCCTCGGCTTCCTTTACTATTTTTTCCACGGATTGTTTGTCAGCATCCGGCTGAATTTCCACCTTTCCTCGAACCTTTCCGTTTACTTGAACTGCAATTTCAATAAACTTATCCACAGTCTTCTCTTCTTTCCACTGAGGCCAGTGGTGTTCAACGATTCCATCCCTATGACCCAGCCGTTGCCATAGTTCTTCGGTAATATGGGGAGCGACGGGGTTCAGCAGTAATAGAAAGGTTTTAAATTCACCCTCGGTAACCCTTCCAAGATCGTAAAATTCATTAAGTAAGGTCATCAAAGCTGCAATTCCCGTGTTGTACTTCAGGCTTTCATAATCTTCACTAACTTTTTTTATGGTCTGATGCATTTTCACTTCCAGCTCACCGGAAAAGTCTTCACCTTCCATTAATAGATCCTGGACTTTCCATACTCGATCTAAAAATCTCCGGCATCCTTTCACACCGTTTTGAGACCAGGGAACACTTTTTTCAAAATCTCCGATAAACATTTCATATACCCGAAGGGTGTCCGCTCCAAACTCTTGAATGATTTCATCCGGGTTTACCACGTTTCCTTTGGATTTAGACATTTTTTCATTGTTTTCTCCAAGGATCATTCCATGGGAAGTCCTTTTATAGTAGGGCTCTTTAGTAGGAACTACATTGATGTCGTATAAGAATTTATGCCAAAACCTTGAGTAAAGCAAATGGAGGGTGGTATGTTCCATACCTCCGTTATACCAATCAACCGGGAGCCAATAATCCAGTTTTTCTTTAGAGGCCAAGGCTTGATCGTTATCCGGGTCCATATACCGCAAATAGTACCAGGAAGAGCCGGCCCATTGAGGCATGGTGTCGGTTTCCCGTCTTCCTTCTTTTCCACAGGATGGACATGGAGTTTTAACCCATTCTTTCATATTGGCTAAAGGAGACTCACCATCATCCGTGGGTTCATAGTTTTCTACTTTCGGCAGTTCCAAAGGAAGATCCGATTCAGGAATCGCTACCCATCCGCAATCTTTACAGAATACCAGTGGAATTGGTTCTCCCCAGTATCGTTGTCGGGAAAATACCCAGTCTCGTAATTTATAATTTATTTTCTTCTCACCAAGGTTTCGCTCCGCTAACCAACGGCTAATTTTTTCGATCCCTTCCTGGGGGTTCAGCCCATTTATGAAATCCGAGTTAATAAGGATCCCTTGATCCACATCGGTAAAAGCTTCTTTTGAAACATCGCCACCTTTTACTACTTCCTTGATGGGAAGATTGAATTTTTTTGCAAATTCCCAGTCTCGACTATCATGACCCGGTACCGCCATAATCGCTCCGGTTCCATAGCTCATCAACACATAGTCAGAAATCCACACAGTCATTTCTTCCTTTGATACGGGATTAATGGCCTTTATTCCCTTTATTTCCACCCCGGTTTTCTCTTTAACCAGTTCACTTCGTTCCAAGTCTGATTTTTTAGCGGCTTCAGGCTGGTATTGGTGAACTTCTTCAAAGTGTTCCTTTTGCTTTTCAAGCCTTTTCTGTATGGGATGTTCCGGAGAGATTACCATATAGGTAGCTCCAAATAAAGTGTCCGGCCGTGTAGTGAATACTTCTAAAGATTCCTCGGTTCCATCGATGGGAAATTTAATTTCCATTCCTTCGGATTTTCCGATCCAATTTTTCTGTTGCGTCTTAACCCGTTCAATATAATCTACTTCATCAAGATCCTGAATCAGTCTCTCTGCATAATCGGTGATTTTTAACATCCACTGATTTTTCACTTTCTGCACCACTTCCCCGCCGCAGCGCTCACAGCTACCCTGTACAACTTCCTCATTAGAAAGTCCTATTTTACAGGAAGTACACCAGTTAATGGGGATTTCCTGTTTGTAGGCTAAGCCTTTCTCAAACAGCTTAAGAAATATCCATTGGGTCCATTTATAGTAGTCGGGGTCTGTTGTGTTAATCTCTCGGGACCAGTCAAAGGAAAAACCAAGGGATTGCAACTGGGCTTTGAATCGAGCCACATTCTCTTTGGTTACCTTTTCAGGATGAATTTTATTTTTTATTGCATAGTTCTCCGTTGGCAGTCCAAAGGCATCCCATCCCATGGGAAACAATACATTATACCCCTGCATTCTTCTTTTTCTTGCCACAACGTCCAGAGCCGTATAAGGCCTTGGATGTCCTACATGAAGCCCTTGTCCTGAAGGGTAGGGAAATTCAATTAAAGCATAAAACTTCGGACGATCATCGCTTTCCTTCACATGAAAAACTTCTTTTTCTTCCCATTGTTCCTGCCATTTTTTCTCAATGGATTCAGGATGATAACCTGAATTTGTACTCATAGATATTCCTCCTTTATGAATTATGTTGCAATGCGTATTCTTACATCAAAAAAATCTTCCTCTCATTTAGAGACGAAGATTCGCGGTACCACACTAATTGACAAATGATGAACTCATTTATCCACTCTTCGATTAACGGATCGTGACCGGTTTGACTTACTGAGTTCAGACAAACTGCTCCTTAGACGAGTTCGGTATCTTTGTTTGCCACTTCCCACCCTTCATGGCTCTCTGTAAAACAAAAGTCTTACCTACTACTTCCAATCATCGCATACCAAAATTTAATTGTATAGTCTTGATTATAACAAAGTTATCAGAATAAAGCAATTAAAATTCCCGATAAAATACCAAAGCCTCAGATTTTTGTCCGATGATTGACAGGCTTAATTCCATAATAGTTGGTTCCCCACACCCCAAGCAGAATCAGGATCGCTCCAACGACGTGGAACCAGTAAAAAGGCTCTCCTAAAACAAGGATCCCTGCAATGATGGACACAACGGTCACCAAGTTTCCAAATACAGCGGATTTAGTTGCTTCAATTTTCGAAAGCATGAAGTTCAGCATAAAAAAGGCGACCACGGAAGAAAGAATACCCAAATATACTACAGCGAATAAAGCAACGGGATTTAAAAGGGGGATAAAGTATTGAGTTAACTCTCCCCTGAAAAAGTGCTCGGTTAAAGCGATGCCATTAAAGACCACAAGCCCTACCATCATCATAAAGAAGGTGATTTCTATAGCATTAAAGTACAATGAGGATTTTCTGGATAGGATATTAAAAGCTCCAGCGGAAAAAACAGCCCCTAATAAGACCAACATCCCAATAAAATTTCCTTCCACTTCACTTTCTCGCATAACGGTTATAAAAATAACTCCCGCCACAGATAGAAAAATAAAGACCCACTGCTTTGTACTGGGCTTTTCTTTTAGGAATATTACCCCTAAGATTGCAGCTACCACAGGGATTAAAGATATCATCATTCCACTTTCTGAGGCCGATGTCATATCCACACCGGTAACTTCACAAATAAAGTATAGTACCGGTTGAAACAAAGCTAACAAAAATAGAGGTTTCATTCTTCTGCCGCTGAAGTTAATTTTAATCACCTTCAGTAACAAGAGACCCCACAGCAATACACTGGCGAATAAAAACCTAAGACCTAGTAAATGAAAAGGATCCAATATTTCTAAAGCGCCTTTAGTGAAGGTAAAGGAAAAACCGAAAATAATGGCGACCAGTACTCCCGCTAAAATAGGCAGTAGTTCATTTTTTCTATCCATAAAAACCCTCTTTTCTATTTATTGTGTAGGAATAATCTTTCTTTTCTCCTGAGTTTTGAATCAGGAAAGTTAACTTACTGGACAGTCGTATTTTAAGACTCTGCTAAAAGACAATAAAAAAGCATTATGGGTTTCCATAATGCCTGTTTTTTCAAATTGGTGGAGGCGGTGGGAATTGAACCCACGTCCGAAAGCCCTTCACCATCAGTTTCTCCGAGTGCAGTTACTACTTTAGAGTTCGCCTTTCAAAACGCCTAGTAACGGGCTTTAAGATCGGCTAGTCCTGATTGTACAACTTAACGTCAGGACATCCGTTAAGTCGTTCCCCACATAGTTTGGCGCCTCATCTTAAGCTGTGGGAACCTAAGAGAGACGGGCTACCTAATAAATTAGGCAGCTAATGCGTAATTGTTGTTATCTGCGTTTATCTTTAGTGCTCAGTTTTTTCTACGTGTGAAAGAGCAAAACACGACTCGCTACTGATGGATTCAGACCTCCGTCGAAACCAGTACGCCCCCTAAATCTCTTTTTCGCGCTGTCGAAGCGCCTTTTGAATGTTTCGGTTGGCATCTCTTTTGGCAATATCCCGGCGTTTATCATGGATGGCTTTTCCTTTGGCCACACCGATGGAAAGCTTTACCATTCCATTTTTCAGATAGACCTCCAGAGGGATTAAGGTATAACCCTTTTGTTTAATATAACCGATTAATTTTCGTATTTCTCTTTTGTGAAGCAGGAGCTTTCGCACCCGAAGGGGATCTTTATTATAAATATTGCCCTGTTCATAGGGACTGATGTGTACTCCGTGTAAAAACACTTCTTCCCCCTCCACTTGGGCATAACCTTCTTTAATATTGATCTTACCCATACGTATGGATTTTACCTCGGTACCCACAAGGACTATTCCTGCCTCAATGGCTTCCTCAATGAAATACTCATACCTCGCTTTTCGGTTTGTTGCCAGTACTTTGCCTTTTTGTTTTGCCATTACCTTCATCCTTTTACTTCGTCTTAAGCAACATATGTTCAGTTACTAGAGAAATTATACCATGAGAAAGAGCAACTGTCAATTTATTGAACGTTGCTCTTTATAGTTTCCCATAGATTTTTCACCGTTTTTTACTATAGAAGAGAAGAAAGTTATTGTTTCGCATTCTGCTTCTTTTTTCCGGACTCTTTTTTTCCTTTCGGTGGGCCGTCGGAGTCCCCTTCATTTACTAGGGCGAAATTCACTTCCCCTTCCATTACATTGACCTTTGCCACCGTTACCCTTAGGGAATCCCCAATGCGAAAACGTTTTTTACTACGCTCTCCTAAAATCTGTTGACTTTCCCGATCGTAATGGTAATAGTCATCGGTCAAGGAGCTAAGACGAATAAGCCCCTCAATGGTATTGGGAAGTTCCACAAAAATGCCAAAGGAAGTGAGGCTGGTAATTACCCCTTCAAACTCTTCCCCGATTTTATTTGACATATACTCCGCCTTTTTCAGATCCACTGTCTCCCGCTCAGCGGTGACCGCCTCCCGCTCTCGGGTGGAGGATTGGTCGGCGATCTTCGGTAGGTTCTTTTCAAGCTTCTTTGATGCTTTTTTTGAGAGTTCACCACTGATATGCCATTTAATGATTCGGTGAATCATTAAATCCGGATATCTTCGAATCGGCGAGGTGAAATGACTATAATAATCGGCAGCAAGGCCGAAATGACCTACGTTGTCCGGTGAGTATTCCGCCTTTTGTAAGGATCTCAGCATTAAAGTATTAAGCATTTTTTCTTCCTTTTTCCCCTTAACTTTTTCGTTGATCTCCTGTAGGGCTTTGGGATGGACTTCATTTTGGATTCCTTTGATTTTATACCCGAAATTATAGATGAACCGATTGAACTCTTGGATTTCTTCAAGGTCCGGTTCCTGGTGGATACGATACAAGAAAGGAATCTCCAACCAATGGTAACGTTCTGCAATGGTTTCGTTGCATACAAGCATAAACTCTTCGATAATCCTGTTGGCAGTTCGACGTTCTTCCTCTTCTATATCTACGGGGTTTCCTTCATCATCCAGAATGACTCTGGCCTCCGGGAAATCAAAGTCAATTGCTCCCCGCTCCATTCTTTTTTTTCGCAGAATTTCGCTAAGTTCTCTCATTATATTAAACATATCAAGGTAATTCCTGAACTTATCCATCAGCTGCGGATCTTCCTTTTCCAGAATATCCGATACATCCTCATAGATTAATCGTTCTTTCGAATTGATAACACTTTCATATATTTCTTCATGAAGAACATTTCCTTTAGAGTCAATCTCCATAAAAACCGAGAGGGCTAACTTATCCGTATTCGGATTAAGACTGCATAGGTTGTTGGATAGTTTTTCCGGAAGCATAGGGATGACTCGATCAATTAAATAGACACTGGTCCCCCGTTCTAAGGCTTCTTCATCTAAGGGAGATTCTTCTGCTACATAATGACTTACATCGGCGATGTGTACCCCTAATCTATAGTTACCGTTGTCCAACCTCTCTAAGGATACCCCGTCATCTAAGTCTTTGGCGTCGGCTCCATCGATGGTCACAATATTTAGACTTCGCAAGTCTTTTCTACGCTGCAATTCACCTTTTGGAATATGATTTTTAAAGCTTTCCGCTTCGTCAATTACTTTTTGAGGGAATTCCAAAGGTAATTGGTGCTGCTTAATAATTGATAGGATATCGACACCTTTATCCTCTTGATATCCTAAAACCTCCGATACTTTCCCTTCCGGACTCTTTCTTCTTCCTTCTGGCCACTTTACAATTTCGCATACTACTTTTTGACGTGTGGTAGCTCCTTTTTCACTACCTTTCGGGATGAAAATATCCTGCTGTATTCTTTTATCGTCGGGAATCACAAAACCAAAGTTTTTGCTGCTCTCATAGGTTCCTACAATCTCTTTGTTTCCCCTTTTAATGATTCTAATAATTTCCCCTTCCCCACGACTGGTTTCTGTTTTAGGGGATTCTATCCTTCCGATAACCCGATCATTATTCATGGCCCCATTCATTGCCCCCGGTGGGATAAACAGATCCTCCGTATCTTTTTTTTCAGAAATCAAAAATCCGAATCCTTTTGGAAATACTTCCAATCGCCCAACCACGAGGTCTAAGCGTTCCGGGACAGCATAGCGTTTGCTTTTGGTTTGAATGATGAGCCCCTCTTTTTCCATGTCCTTTAATGTCTCACCGAATTCTTTTCGCTGACCTTTATCAATATCAAAAGCCTCCATCAGTTCTTTTTTTAGCATCGGTTTGTAAGCCGATCGTTCCATATAATCCAGTAACTTCTCTTTGATTTTCAAATAATCCTCCTCCTTCGCTCAGGTGCAGTCTATGAATTTCCTATTCCCTATTAGTTAAAATAAAGGAAAAAGAACAAAAACACCCATTGCATTGTATATATACCCGGTATTCCCATATAAAACTTCTTTTTAGAAGTTTTATGCTTAAAAATCAACATGCCAAAAAGTATTCCCATGCTTCCACCCAGTAGTGATATGAACATCAGTTGATTTTCGGAAATCCTATATCTATTTTTTTTAGCACTTTTTTTATCCATAGCCATAAGGATGATGCCAAGCAACGAGAGACAGGTTACATAACTGTAAAGTATGATTGGGAATTCCATATAAAACAGACCACTATCCATTTCTTTCCTCCTATAGAAAACCCCCCAATCTCATAGGATTAGGGGGTTGTTTAATTCATAATCAGCATCCGGGCTGTTTATGAATCTATCCTTTTATAAACTTAACAAGCCACCAATGCTTAAGAACAAGGGTGCAAATACTACGGACACAATTGTCATTAACTTAATCAAAATATTGATAGATGGACCGGAGGTATCCTTAAAAGGATCTCCCACGGTGTCCCCGACAACAGCGGCTTTATGGGCTTCACTGCCCTTTCCACCGTGTTCTCCGCTTTCAATATATTTTTTTGCATTATCCCAAGCACCACCTGCGTTTGCCATCATGATGGCAAGCACAACACCGGAACCTAAGGCACCGGCAAGTAGTCCTCCTACTGCTGCCGGTCCAAGCAAGATCCCCATAGCTATCGGAGATGCTACTGCTAGGACGCCGGGTATAACCATTTCACGCAGTGCAGCTTTCGTGCTGATATCTACGCAACGAGCATAATCCGGTTTTTCTGTTCCCTCCATAATTCCTGGAAACTCCCGGAACTGTCTCCGTACTTCTCCGATCATCTCAAAAGCTGCTTTCCCAACGGCTTCCATGGTAAGAGCAGAAAATAGGAAAGGTAACATTCCCCCGATCAGTAAACCGATAATTACCGTCGGTTCCGTAACACTTATGCCTACTTCTGTTAGCTGTACTGCCTCAGTATAGGTGGCAAATAAAGCAAGGGCTGTCAATGCGGCAGAGCCAATAGCAAATCCTTTACCGATGGCTGCCGTAGTGTTACCCACAGCGTCCAGAGTATCTGTAGTTTCACGGACTTCCGGTGGTAAATCACACATCTCAGCGATTCCCCCGGCATTATCGGCAATGGGACCGTAAGCATCTACCGCTACGGTCATACCGGTTGTAGCAAGCATTCCCACCGCCGCTAATGCTATACCGTACAATCCGGCTGAACTAAAAGCTATAAAGATTCCAATACAAATGAAAAGAATTGGAATGGCTGTAGACAGCATCCCTACGGATAGGCCACTTATAATAGTGGTAGCAGCTCCGGTTTCTGATTGATTGGCGATCTTCTTAACATAGCCGTATTTTTCTGATGTATATACTTCTGTTAATTGGCCAATCAGCATTCCTACTACCAAACCGGCAACAATTGCGATAAACGGTCCGATAGCATTCAACAAATGATTGCTTAAGAAAAAGGCAACGACAACGGTTATAATACCACTTACCCACGTTCCAGCCTTTAGTGATTTTTGAGGATCCCGACCTTCTTTGCCTTTGACAAAAAAGGTTCCTATGATCGATGCTAAAATTCCTGTTGCTGCTAATAGTAATGGGAACATGGCTCCCTCAAGGCCAAAAGCTAACAGACCTAAGGCGATTGCTGAAATGATGGACCCTACATAGGACTCAAACAGGTCAGCACCCATGCCTGCAACATCCCCCACATTATCTCCTACGTTGTCGGCTATGGTCGCCGGATTTCGAGGGTCGTCCTCCGGAATCCCTGCTTCTACCTTTCCAACCAGGTCAGCGCCCACATCGGCGGCTTTAGTATAAATTCCGCCACCCACACGGCCGAATAATGCAATGGAAGAGGCGCCAAAAGCAAAGCCTGTAATAATTTGAGCCGCAGATTCAGCCCCTTGGGTGTTTTCTAAAATAAAGAAAAGACCACCCACGCCAAGAAGACCCAGGCCTACCACACTCATTCCCATAACCGCTCCACCGGAAAAGGCTACGCCGAGGGCTTTGTCTATTCCATTTTCCCTCGCTGCATTGGCGGTACGAACATTTGCTAAGGTTGCCACTTGCATACCGAAAAAACCGGCAAACCCGGAGAAAAGGGCGCCTACAATAAAGCAAATAGCTGTTAACCAATTGACACCAAGACCTAAAACTACAAATACGATTGCAACAAAAAGAACTAAGGCTTTGTATTCTCTTGTTAAAAATGCCATGGACCCCTCATGTATGTAGTTAGCAATTTCTTTCATACGATCGGTCCCCGCATCTACTTTTTTCACTTTAGCTGTTAAAAAGTAGGCAAAAATAAGCGCAATAACACCTAGAATAGGTGCAATGAGTACAATTTCCATCTTGCTATTCCTCCTTTACGTTATGAAATTTTATTATTGTATTGCCACTAAGGCTAATGCAATGCCGATAAAAAGTACAGCAGCCACGGTTGTTGCTTTGTTAAGTAATGATTCGTAACCTTTACCTTTACGTCCCATTAATTGTTCTGCGCCCCCGGATATAGAACCGGATAATCCGGCACTTTTCCCGGATTGTAATAGTATGCTTGCAATTAGAACCAGAGATACTATAACCTGTCCTACCATTAATGCTAATCTCATTTCCTCCACCTCCTATACTTGTTCTTAACATAGATATTCTATCACAGGCAAAGGGTAAAATCAATGGAATTGTTTTTAGGATTTTCCTAGGATTAATGATTTTCCAATATAAAAGCCAATCTCTTTAACTAGAGACTGGCTCCTATATTCCGGCATGTTTTGTGGTTCTATAGATTTACGGCACTTCTTATTTAATATTATAGAAAGCATCTTCTCCCCGGTACTTGCCTCTGCCCTTAAGTTGGTCCTCTATTCGGAGCAGTTGATTATACTTTGCAACCCGGTCTGTTCTGGCAGGAGCTCCGGTTTTAATTTGTCCCGCATTGGTGGCCACGGCAACATCAGCGATAAAAGAATCTTCTGTTTCCCCTGAACGATGGGAAATAACGTTGGTATATCCTGCTCTTTTTGCCATCTCAATGGCATCAAGGGTTTCCGTTATGGTCCCGATTTGATTCAATTTAATTAAAATGGAATTAGCAATTTTTCCGTCAATCCCTTTTTTCAGTCTTTGGGTATTGGTAACAAAAAGATCGTCTCCCACAATTTGAATTTTATCACCTAAACGATCCGTTAACTGTTTCCAACCCTCCCAGTCCTCTTCATCTAAACCGTCTTCAATAGAAACAATTGGGTATTTCTCCACCAATTCCTCATAAAAATCCACCATTTCTTTAGCGGTTTTTTCCACCCCTTCACTGGCAAGCTTGTAAACCTTCGAATCCCCATCATAAATCTCCGTTGCGGCCACATCCAGGGCAAGTTTTATATCACTTCCCGGAGTATAACCGGCTTTTTCAATCGCCCGAATGATAATTTGCAGTGCCTCTTCATTGGAAGATAAGTTCGGTGCAAAACCACCTTCATCACCGACGCCGGTGGCAAGATTTTCTTCCTGCAATACTTTTTTCAATGTATGATAAATTTCCACACACTGAACCATTCCTTCTTTAAAGGACTCGGCCCCCACAGGCATAATCATAAATTCCTGAATGTCAACATTGTTGTCTGCATGAGCCCCACCGTTTAAAATATTCATCCTCGGGACCGGAAGATCTTTGGCATTAACCCCTCCTAAATACTTATAGAGGGGGATGCCTAAAGTATCCGCTG
>CAZTIJ010000013.1:0-21820 GCA_964613365.1 uncultured Clostridiaceae bacterium
GGCAATCATATCATCACCACAAAGGTCGAGCATCATGCGGTGCTCCATGCGGTGGAGTACCTGGAAAAAGAGCACGGTTTCACCGCCACCTATCTGGATGTGGACGAAGACGGACGCATTGATATAGAGGACCTGAAAAAAGCCATCACCGAGGAAACCATTTTGATCACCATCATGTTTGCCAACAACGAAATCGGCACCATTCAGCCCATTAAGGAAATCGGTGCCATCGCCAGGGAAAAAAAGGTCGCCTTTCACACCGACGGCGTACAGGCCATGGGCAATGTGAAAATCGACGTGGATGCCCTAAACATCGACATGCTCAGTCTCTCCGCCCATAAGCTCCACGGACCCAAGGGCATCGGGGCCCTGTATATCCGTCCGGGAATCCGTGTGCATAATCTGATTCACGGTGGTGCCCAGGAGCGGAAAAAACGGGCGGGTACGGAAAACGTACCGGGGATCGTAGGTTTCGGAAAAGCGGCGGAGCTGGCCTATGAAGATTTTGACGAACGGATTCGGGAAAGAACCCGACTGCGGGATAAAATGATCGACGGAATCCTAGAGAAGATTCCCTATACCCTGTTGAACGGACACCGTAGTGAAAGACTGCCCAACAACACCAATATCTCCTTTCGCTACATTGAAGGAGAGTCGTTGCTCTTGAGTCTGGATATGGTGGGCATTGCCGCCTCCAGCGGATCCGCCTGCACCTCGGGATCATTGGATCCCTCCCACGTACTGCTTTCCCTGGGCCTGAGTCATGAAGTGGCCCACGGGTCTCTGAGACTGACCATCGGAGCCTTCAACACCGAAGAGGAAGTGGATTATGTACTAGAACAGTTGCCTCCCATTGTGGAGCGGTTGCGTCAGATGTCCCCACTATACGAAGAAATCCAAGGAGGGAATCAATAATGTATACGGAAATTGTAATGGAGCACTTTACCAACCCCAGAAACGTAGGAGAAATTAAGGACGCCGACGGCGTAGGCCAGGTAGGAAACCCGAAATGCGGGGATATTATGAAGATGTATTTTAAAATCGACGAAAATGAAGTGATCACCGACGTGAAGTTCAAAACCTTCGGATGCGGCTCCGCCATTGCCAGTTCCTCCATCGCCACGGAACTGATCAAAGGCAAAACCGTCAAGGAAGCTCTGAACATCAGCAACAAAACCGTGGTGGAGGAGCTGGGAGGTCTGCCTTCAGCAAAAGTGCACTGCTCCGTATTGGCGGAGCAGGCGATCAAATCCGCCATTTATGACTACGCGGCGAAGCATGACAAGCACTATGAAGAACTGGAAGGCTTTGATCCCGAAGCCGCCCAGGAAGACCATCACCACTAAAGGGCAAAGGGGAAAATTTCATCGGCGAATCTTTGGAAAATACAGTGATACACTGTATTTTCTTTATTTTCAATAGATTTATCCCTCTATTTTTGCTAAAATAGAGGGTAAGGGAGGGGATTAACTTGTGGACAGGATCCTGGACGGGTTTTCAAAGGGTGTTTTTGAATGCAGGCAACAACGACGTATCCCGGTTTGCCGACAGAGGCTACATCATGAATTTTTTATCCTTTCTGATCTTATTGGGCGTCCTTTTGCTGATCGGTTTCGGCATTTATTATTTAATACATATCGGAAATAATTTTTTATACCGGGATCGTCGGATCCACATCGGCAAAAAACAGGTCTTTTATTTTCTGCTGTTTTTTTTCGTGGTGCTGATACTCATCGGTCTTTATACCATTCAAGGATTTTTATTGCAGCTGGTGGCCCCCTTCCTGGCCGCCTTCGCCATTGCCTACATCCTAAATCCCGCGGTCACTTTGATGGATCGAAAGGGAATCAAAAGGCCCTATGGAATTCTTCTGATCTACGGCGGGATCATCGCCGTGTTTGTGATTCTTTCCATCGGGTTCTTCCCCCGGATTACCGGGGAGGTCCGCCGGCTGATGGAAGTGCTGCCCCAATACGTGGAGAATGTGTACGACTCCTTTCAGGCCTTTTACGAGCGGAATTTTCACCGCATCGGATTTTTGCCCGACAATTTGGAAAACATCGGCGAGATGTTCGACTTAAACATGGAACGTTTCCAGGAGATGTTCGCCGGGGCCTTCGGTTCCATCACCCGAACCTTTCAGGGTTTTTTCACCCGATTGATCAACGTGATTTTAACCCCGATCATTGCCTTTTACTTCTTAAAGGACCGGGAACGATTCAAGCACGGCATCATGATGCTGGTCCCTCCCAGGGCCCGTCAGCAGGTCCTGATGATCGGTTACGACATGAACACGGCCCTGGGGGGCTTTGTACGGGGACAGCTGCTGGTGGCCCTGTTTGTGGGAACCTTGACCACGGTGGCCCTGTTGATCCTTCGGGTGGAGTTCGCCGTACTGGTGGGCATGATTGCCGGGGTTTTTAATATTATCCCTTACCTGGGACCCTTTATCGGAATCATCCCCGCGGTGTTCTTTGCCCTGCTGGACGGTCCCGCAAAAGCCCTCTGGGTCATCGGGGTCTTCACGGCGATCCAACAGATCGAAAGCGGCATCGTCACCCCCCGGGTCGTGGGAAAACGGGTGGGATTCCATCCCGTCTTCGTAATGCTCTCTTTGATGATCGGGGGCCGGATGTTCGGAATTTTAGGGATGCTGATCGCCGTTCCCACGGCGGTGACCATACATGTTTTGGGAAAACACTTTATTGCCTTGGTTAAACGGATATAAAATGATATAATTTTCAAAAGCGACGCACTGAAAAAAAGAGGAGGAAACATCAATGAAAGCAATGGGAGCAAACGAAATCCGAAGAGCCTTTTTGAAATTCTTTGAAGAAAAGGACCACTACATTCAAAAAAGTTATCCTCTTGTACCCTTGGAGGACAAGAGTTTGTTGTTGATCAATGCGGGAATGGCCCCTTTAAAACCCTATTTTTCCGGAACCAAGGAGCCGCCGAAAAACCGCATGGCCACCTGTCAAAAATGCATTCGCACCGATGATATTGAAAACGTGGGGCGAACCGCAAGACATGCCACCTTCTTTGAAATGCTGGGCAACTTCTCCTTCGGGGACTATTTCAAGAAAGAAGCCATCGAATGGTCCTGGGAGTTTGTGCTGAAGGTCCTAAAGATGCCCCGGGAAAATGTCTGGGCCTCCATCTACGAAGAGGACGACGAAGCCTTCGACCTGTGGCATGACCATATCGGTCTGGAAAAGGAAAAAATTGTACGTCTGGGCAAGGAGGATAATTTCTGGGAAATCGGCACCGGACCCTGCGGCCCCTGTTCCGAGCTGTACTACGACCGGGGCACCGCCTACGGCTGTGAGGATCCGGATTGCAAACCGGGCTGCGACTGTGACCGTTTCGTGGAATTCTGGAACCTGGTGTTCACCCAGTTCAATAAGGACGAAGAAGGAAACTACACGAAGCTCCCCAGCCCCAATATCGACACCGGTATGGGCCTTGAGCGGGTGGCGGCCATTATGCAGGACGTGGACTCCATTTACGAAATCGATGTTGCCAAAAGAATCTATGACCGGGTGACGGAAATGAAAAAGGCCCCGGAAAAGGAAGGGGAGGATACCTCCATCAAAGTGATCACCGACCACGTAAAGGCCGTAACCTTTATGATCGGCGACGGCATCATCCCCAGCAACGAAGGCAGGGGATACGTCCTTCGAAGACTGCTACGCCGGGGGGCCCGTCACGGAAGACTGTTGGGGATCCGTCACAGCTTCCTAAAGGATCTTATGGACACCGTGGTGGAGATCTTCGGCGAGGATTATCCCGAGCTTCGGGAGAAAAAGGACTATATCAAAAAAATCATCTCCGTGGAGGAAGAGAAATTCCAGGAAACCATCGGCCAGGGAATAGAGATTTTAGACGGCTACATCGAAGCCTTGAAGGAAAAAGGAGAAAGGGTCCTTGCGGGAGCCGATGCCTTTAAACTCTACGATACCTACGGTTTTCCCCTGGACCTGACCCTGGAGATCCTGGGAGAGAAGGGTTTCACCGTGGACGAACCGGCCTTCCGAGAGGCCATGGAAAAACAGCGAAACCTGGCCAGAAGCTCCCGGCAAAAGCAGGGCACCGAAGGCTGGGCCGAGGATCCTCTAAAACCCGTGGATCCTAAATTGAAAACCCTGTTTACGGGATACACCGCCACCCGGGAGACGGCAAAGGTCATGGCCCTGGTTTCCGGAGGGGAAGCGGTAGAGGAAGCCACCGAAGGTATGACGGTGTTTCTGATCACGGATAAAACCCCCTTCTACGGAGAAAGCGGAGGACAGGTAGGGGATCAGGGAAGAGCCTATCATTCAAACTTTGAAGGAAAAGTTCTGGATACCCAAATCGATAAAAACGGAAGAACCTATCAACTGCTGGAGGTTCTTTCCGGCACCATACAAACCAAAGAGGAAGTGACCCTCCATATCGACGAGAAAAAGCGCTTCGCCACCATGAAAAACCACACCGCAACCCACCTTTTGCATCAGGCCTTAAAGGATGTGGTGGGGGACCATGTGAACCAGGCGGGCTCCTATGTGAGCCACGAGGGGATGCGTTTTGACTTCAACCACTTTGAGGGTCTCACCAAGGAAGAGCGGGACCGCATCGAGGAACAGGTAAATGCCGTGATCTTCAACGGCCAGAGGGTCACCGCCGCCACCATGTCCCTGGAGGAGGCCAAGGAAAAAGGGGCCGCCGCCCTGTTTACGGAGAAGTACGATGCCCATGTGCGGGTCATTGAGGTGGAAAACTACTCCAACGAACTGTGTGGAGGCTGCCACGTAAACAGCACCAGTGAAATCGGTATGTTTAAAATCCTTCATGAAGCCAGTGTGGCCTCGGGGGTACGAAGAATCGAAGCCGTCACCGGGGAAGGGGTGTACCGTCGCCTGAAGGAACAGGAAGCCCTGGTTGACCGGGCGGCCCAAACCCTGAAGGTGCAAAGAGACAATGTGCTTCGACGGATTGAGGAGGTCTTAGAGGACCAGAAGGATCAGGCCAAGACCATCGAATCCCTAAAAAGCAAGCTTGCAGGGGATGTGGTGGGGGATCTGCTCCAAACCGCCGCGGACATCAAAGGGGTTCCCGTGATCCTGGAAAATCTGGGAGAGAAGGACATGGACGAAATCCGAAAGATCGGCGACGGACTGAAGGAAAAGGTACCCAGCGGCATCATCGTCCTTGGGGCAAAGAATAACCAGAAGGCAAACTTCATTGCCATGGTTACCAAGGATCTGGTCCAACGGGGCATCAAAGCCGGGGACATCGTCAAGGTGGGAGCCAAGGTCGCCGGCGGCGGCGGCGGAGGCCGACCGGATATGGCCCAGGCGGGAGGCAAAAATCCCGAAAAAATCAATGAAGCCCTGGAGGCTGTAAAATCCTATGTGGAGGAAACCCTGTAGGTCATTGTAAAACAATGAACAAACCCTTCTATAAGCCCGGTGATTCGGGTATTATGGAAGGGTTTTTATCGGAGAGGACCGGCTCATAACAGATTACTCAAGGAGGGAAAAACATGTTATACGGAATGCTGTTTTCAGTACTGGCAGGAATTATGGTATCCATGCAGGGGATTTTCAACGCCCGGCTCAGTGATAAAATCGGCTTTTGGCACACCAATACCTTCGTCCACGGCAGCGGTTTTGTGGTGGCCTTTATCATCATGTTGATGTTTGAAAACCTGAATTTCAGTCCCATCAAAGAGGTACAGCCCTATTATCTCTTAGGGGGCGTCATGGGGGTGGTGATCATCTTCAGTGTGATCAACGGCATCTCCTCCATCGGAGCGAGCTATACCATCACTCTGATGATCGTTACCCAGATTGTCTTTACGGCGGGGATCAATTATTTCGGCTATTTCGGAGAGCCGATCATCCTGCTGTCCCTGCAAAAGGTCCTGGGACTGGCTCTGATGATCGGTGGTCTGGTGATCTATCAGATGAATTAATCCCCGGGGAAAGAAAAGTTCCCCGGCGGTTTCAAAGTGGGGGAATCTATGGTAAAATAGTAGGAACAGCAGAAAGAATAATTTAAGGAGGCGATAGCATGTACGATGATCAATCCACCATGAAGTTCAATATAGACCAGGAAAAGCAACAGGAGGCCCGGGAAATCATTGAAACCGTCTACCGATCCCTCGAGGAAAAGGGCTACAATCCGGTAAATCAGTTCATCGGGTATATGTTATCCGGGGATCCGACCTACATCACCAGCCACAACAACGCCAGAAGTATTATTTCTAAGATCGAGCGGGATGAACTCTTAGAAGAACTCCTACGATCTTACTTATCCAAATAAATTCAGGAAAGTAAGGGGCAACTCTTACTTTTTTTTATGGAAAGGTTTCCTATTTTGAAATCATCTATGTTATAATGAATATTTAAAAGGCAGGACGGTAAGGAGGAACACCGTGGAGTACAACCGACTAGGAAAAAGCGGACTGAAGGTATCAAAGCTGTGTTTCGGCTCTTTGACCATCAGTCCCCTGCAACGAAATCTTTCCCGAAGGGAATCCGAGGGTCTGTTGCTCCACGCCTTCGATCACGGGATCAACTTTATCGATACCGCCGATCTGTACGGCAACTATGATCAGATCCGGGGAGCGGTGAATCAGTGGGGCAGACAAAGAATTCATATTGCCACTAAATCCTATGCCTATTCCGAAGGAACCGCCCGGGAAAGCTTGGAAGCCGCCCTTCGGGGGCTGGAAACCGACTATATCGATCTGTTTATGCTTCATGAACAGGAAAGCGAACACACCCTTCGGGGTCACGGAGAAGCCATCGAGTATTTTATGAAAAAGAAAAGGGAAGGCCGGATCCGAAGCTTCGGCATCTCCACCCATTTTGTATCCGGGGTGCGGGCCGCGGCGAACCATGGGGCCATTGACGTGGTCCATCCCATCGTCAATTATCAGGGGCTGGGCATTGTGGACGGCGGCATCGGGGAGATGCTTCAGGCCATCAAAGAGGCCAAGGAAAAGGACATCGGCATTTTTGCCATGAAACCCTTGGGCGGCGGCCACCTTCTATCGGATTTTCAACGAGGTTTCGATTACGTTCGAAACCTTCGGGATCTGGACGCCATTGCCGTGGGCATGCAGTCCAAGGCGGAAGTGGAAGTGAATGCCGGGATTTTTTCCAAGGGGGAAGTTTCCCGGGATGTCATCAAAAAAATCCAGGCCCAGCCCAGAACCCTGCAGATTGCAGACTGGTGTCGGGGGTGCGGTCTTTGCGTAAAACGATGTAATATGAAGGCCCTCTCCCTGAAGGAAAAGCAGGGAGAGAAGGTAGCCGTGGTGGATCCCCGCCGCTGTGTCCTCTGCGGATACTGCGGGAAGGTGTGTCCCGACTTTTGCATCAAGGTAATTTAAGGAGGCATTATGGAAAAGATTTTAGGACTGGACGTGGGGGACCGTACCATCGGTGTGGCCCTCAGCGACGCCCTGGGGCTAACCGCCCAGGGGGTGGAGACCATCCACCGAAAAAGCAAAAAGGAAGACTATGGCCGGCTGGAAGAGATCATCAAGGCCCACGGGATCAAAACCGTGGTGGCGGGACTGCCGAAAAACATGAACGGCAGCCTGGGCCCCCAGGGGGAAAAAACCAAGGCCTTTTGTGAAAAGCTCAAAAATAAATTTCAGGTTGAAATCATCTACTGGGATGAACGGCTAAGCACCAAAGCCGCCCAACGAACCTTGATTGAAGCCGATGTGAGCCGGAAAAAGCGAAAAGGGGTCATCGATAAAATGGCGGCGGTCCATATCCTTCAGGGATATTTGGACAGCCTGTAGTCCCCGGGCAGGAAAAAACAATGATTGCAATGTAAGAACCCTATAGTTTACGAACCATGAAAAAAGCAGGAAAAATTCAAAGGAGGTTTTTAACCATGGAAGAAAAAGAAAACATCATCACCCTGATCGACGAAAACGACGAGGAAAAGGATTTTGAGATTATCATGACCCTGGAACTGGAAGGCAAGGAGTACACGATTTTAATGCCCCTGGAAGAGGAAGAAGAGGAGGAAGCCTACGTTTTCAGAATCGAAAATGAAGGGTCCGCCGAGGACGACTTTGTGCTGGTATCCATTGAAGACGACGAAGAATACCAAAAAGTGGTGGACGCCTACGAATCCATCGTGGAACAGGACCACAGCGAAGAAGAAGAGTAAGCAACAATGGTGTTTATTGAAATCCCCGGAGAAAAGGTACCGGGCCTCTTTCAACGAAGGGTCAACCGATTTATCGGCGAGGTCTTCGTTGAAGGGAGCCTGGAACGGGTACACATAGCCAATACGGGACGGATGAAGGAGCTGCTGACCAAGGATGCGGCGGTGATCCTTCGAAAAGTACATGAGCCCCATCGAAAAACCAAGTTTGATCTGTTAATGGTCTACCAGGGGGATACCTTAATCTCCATCGATTCGAAACTACCCAACCGTTTGCTGGAAAAGGCCTTTAAGGAAGGACGGATTTCCGGCTTTGAAGGCTTTACCACCGTTCGGCGGGAGGTGACCTTCGGCAAAAGCCGCTTCGACCTGAGCCTGGTCAATCCCGATACCAAGGAACTGGCCCTGATCGAGGCAAAATGCGTCACCCTGGTGAAAAACCGGGGCCTGGCCACTTTTCCCGACGCCCCCACGCTACGGGGGGTAAAACATGTGTTGGAGCTCATGGAGGGCCTTAAGGCGGGCCACCGGGGGGAAGTGTTTTTTGTTGTGCAGCGAAAGGACGGTCGTTTTTTTCGCCCCAACGATGAAATGGACCGGGACTTTGCCGACGCCGTGACCCTGGCGAAAAAGGCCGGGGTGAAATTCAGAGCCTATAACTGTTGGGTAAGGCCGGAAGGCATCGAGCTTCAAGAGGAAATCCCCGTTCAAATCCCCGGAGAGTAAGGCGGGTTTTATGGATTATTTTCACGGGAAGGATCCCTTGGTAAAAAAGAAGTTTGACAGCCAATGGAAAATCCAGTATACTGAATATGAAAATAATTATTAATTGAGAAGCGAGGGCGAAAAATATGTTGGAAACCATGGATACCCTAAAGGATCGACTGAAGGAAAAGGGAAGCAAATTAACCC
Organism: uncultured Clostridiaceae bacterium; assembly: GCA_964613365.1. GTDB lineage: Bacteria > Bacillota > Clostridia > Peptostreptococcales > T1SED10-28 > Isachenkonia. The sequence continues at coordinate 9,088 of CAZTIJ010000013.1, forward strand.
CCCAACGGCGGGCGACGTTAAATGTAATAATAGATAATAAAGGGGAGCATTTAAACACCGAAGAGATTTACGAACTGGTTCGAAAGGACTGTCCGGAAATCGGTCTGGCCACGGTGTATCGAACCCTGCAATTATTAGAGGAGATGGATATCGTCTCCAGAATCAACCTGGACGACGGATGTTCAAGATACGAAATCAAAACCGAAGACGAGGATCATCAGCACCACCATCTGATCTGTCAGGAATGCAGTAAAATTATTGAAGTAAAAATTGATCTATTGGATCATTTGGAACAGGAAATCGAAAAGGAATATGACTTTGACATCAAGGACCATAAACTGAAATTCTTTGGTCTATGTTCCGATTGTAAACAGAAATAGTAGAAGGAGTGACAAATTTGGCAAGTAAAAAAGACAAGTTAAAAATTATTCCCCTGGGAGGACTTGGGGAAATCGGAAAGAACATGACCGCCATCGAGTACGAAAACGAGATTTTGATTATCGACTGCGGCCTGAGCTTTCCCGAGGAAGAAATGCTGGGGGTGGATATCGTAATTCCCGATATCACCTATTTACTGAAGAACAAGGACAAGGTAAAGGGAATTGTGATTACCCACGGACACGAAGACCACATCGGAGCCCTGCCCTACGTTTTGAAAAAAATCAACGTACCGGTATACGGAAGCCGGTTAACCGTGGGACTGATCGAAAACAAGTTAAAGGGCTTTAAAATGAAAAACGCCCATATCGAGCGGGTAAAGCCGAGACAAAAAGTGCAGCTGGGGGCCTTTAAAGTGGAATTCATCAGCACTTCCCACAGTATCCCCGATGCCTTTGCATTGTCCGTGGAAACCCCGGCGGGAATCGTTTTCCACACGGGAGACTTCCGAATCGATTATACCCCTATCGACGATCAGATCATCGATCTGGACAAGATCGCCGAAATCGGACGAAAGGGCGTACTGGTTATGATGGCCGACAGCACCAACGCCGAGCGACCGGGAACCACCCGATCGGAAAAAAGCGTGGGAGATACCTTAAATGAGATCTTCAGCTCCCGGAAAAGCCGGATTATCATTGCAACCTTTGCCTCCCATGTCCACCGGATTCAGCAGATTGTCAATGCGGCGGTGAAGTACAACCGAAAGATCGTATTTTCCGGACGGAGCATGCTGACCGTGGGAGCGGTAGCCCAGGAACTGGGAGTAATGCACATTCCCGAAGGCATCACCATTACGGAAAAGGAAATGGACAACTATCCCGACGAGGAAGTGGTGGTTGTGGTTACCGGTTCCCAGGGAGAGCCCATGGCGGCCCTTCCCCGAATGGCCAGTGACGAACACCGTTCCTTGGACATCCGTAAGGGGGACACCGTGGTATTTTCCTCCACGCCGATTCCGGGAAATGAAAAGCTGGTGGGGAAAGTAATGAACCAATTATATGACCGGGGAGCGGAAGTGATCTATGACAAGCTCTACGACGGCCATACTTCCGGACACGCCTGCCAGGAAGAGTTAAAGCTGATGCATCGCCTGGTAAATCCGAAGTACTTTATTCCCGTCCACGGAGAGGTGCGTCATCTGAGACAGCACGGACTGCTGGCCGAGGAAATGGGTATGCCCAAGGAAAACATCTTCGTCGGTGAGACCGGAGACATTATGGAGTTCTCCAAGGAATCCGCCAAGGTTACGGGGAAAATCACCTCGGGACAGGTATTGGTGGACGGCCTGGGCGTGGGCGACGTTGGAAACATCGTTCTACGGGATCGAAAGCACCTGGCCGAGGACGGCCTGATGATCGTGGTGGTCACCATCAAACGGGAAAACCGAAAAGTTATGGCCGGACCGGACATCATCTCCCGAGGTTTTGTCTACGTTCGGGAATCGGAATCCCTAATGTCCGAGGCCAAGGATGTGGTATCCAAGGCCCTGGTAAACTGCGAAAAGCAGAACGCCAAGGAGTGGTCCGTGATCAAAGGGGCCATTCGGGATCAGCTAAAGGGCTTCCTTTATGAAAAAACCAAGCGACGCCCCATGATTCTGCCTATAATCATGGAAGTTTAAGCAAAAGTATATTATAATAAAATAGACAGTATGAATGGAACTCTAACGGTGAATGTTAGAGTTTCATTTTTGTGCGGATATCGGTGATAGAGGGTGACACCTGTCACCCTAATACATAAAAACGAGGTGGGAATATGAATATTTTATTGTACATCGCAATTATGCTTTTCGGGGCCTTCCTGGGCAATCGAAAACTGATTCCCCGGGTCCTGATGAAAAAAATGGACACCATCCAATTTTTATGCCTTTTGCTGCTGCTGTTCATCATGGGGGTCTCCATCGGCCTCGATGAGGAAGTGATTCGATCCTTCGGCACCATCGGGGTTCAGGGGATTGTCTTTGCCCTGGCATCGATCATTTTCAGCATTGCAGGAGTACGGCTGATCGCCGCTAAGGTGCTGACAAAGGGCGGTGAGGACCAATGAGCATAACGATTTTACTAACCGTGGCCCTGGGGGTTCTCAGCGGCATTTTCCTCTTCCCCGAGGGTCTTCAGGATTCCATGGGATTCTGGATCAGTTTCGGCCTGGCCCTGCTGCTGTTTTTCGTGGGGATGGATATCGGCTCCAACCGGGGGATCCTGGGGAAAATCCGAAAGATCGGGTTCAAGGTGTTTCTGGTCCCCCTCATGGTGGCGGTGGGCAGCATTTTCGGCACCACGTTGGCGGGGATGCTGATGGGCATGAGCCCCGGAGAATCCGCCGCCATCGGCGCCGGTTTCGGCTGGTACTCCCTGTCCGCCATCGAACTGTCCAAGCACAGTGCCTATCTGGGTACCCTGGCCTTTGTGACCAATATTTCCCGGGAGGTCATCGCCCTGGTGTCCATACCCTTTATTGCTAAGTTCGTGGGGAAACTGGAGGCCATTGCCCCGGCGGGAGCCACGGCCATGGATACGGTGCTGCCGGTGATTTCCCGGTCCACCAACGCCCATGTGGCCATTATTTCCTTTATCACCGGGGTGGTGCTCTCCAGCCTGGTACCCGTACTGGTTCCCTTCTTTATGCTCTTTTCCTAGGAAGGGACAGGAAAATAGGAAAACAGAAAATCAAAAAGGAAGAAAGAAGTGAAAAACCCAATGAAAAAAAAGGACCATCCACCGGCGGTTGAAGACCGGGAAGAGGAAAAAATCCTGCAACAGCATGTAAAGAACTATATCGACGACCTGCTTCCAAGGCATCAGGGCCTTTTGAAGGAGCTTGAGGAATATGCAGAGGTCCACGGCGTTCCCATTATCCAGCGGGAGGTGGCGGAGCTGTTAAAGGTGCTGGTAAAAACCGCCAGGGCCAATAAGATTTTGGAAATCGGCACCGCCATCGGCTACTCCGCCATGATCATGGCCGAGGCCATGGAAGGTAAGGGAACCGTTGTTACCCTGGAGCGCAACGAAAGTATGGTGGCCCTGGCCGGGGAGAACATCCGCCGGGGAGGCTATCAGGACCGTATCCGTATCATCCCCGGAGACGCTTTGGAAACCCTGCACTTTCTACCGGGGGGCTACGACGTGATTTTCATGGACGGAGGCAAGGGCCATTACCAAGAAATGCTGGATCTTGCCATATCCCTACTAAAGCCCGGTGGACTGTTGATCTCCGATAATATATTATATAAGGGGATGGTCTCCAGCGATGACCTGGTGAAAAGACGAAAGCGCACCATCGTTAACCGGATGCGGGAATACCTGGAATACATCACCGGCCACGGGGAGCTGACCACCAGCATTATCCCCATCGGCGACGGGGTGGCTCTGTCTTATAAAAAGCCAACCGAGTAACCAAGTCAAAGGACGAAAAGATCAATAGATGAAAAAAGCAAAGAAGCGAAAAAGCAAAAGAATAAAGACCGAAGAAAAACTAGGAGGAACATTCATGGAAAAAGTGGAACTACTGGCCCCGGCGGGGGACTTGGAGCGGCTGAAAATGGCCATACTCTACGGAGCCGACGGGGTGTATCTCGGCGGGCAGATTTTCGGCATGCGAGCGGCGGCGAAGAATTTCAGCATCGAGGAGATCGAAGAAGGGGTGGCCTTCGCCCATGAGCGGGGGGTGAAGGTGTACCTGACCCTAAACATCATTCCCCACAACGAGGATTTTGAAGGACTGGAGGATTACCTAATAAAAGTGGAAAAAGCCGGCATCGATGCCGTCATCGTATCGGATCCCGGAACCTTTGAACTGGTGCGGGAAACCTTGCCAAAGATGGATATTCATATCAGCACCCAGGCCAACACCACCAACTACCGGACCATTAATTTCTGGCATAAAATGGGGGCGGAGCGGGTGGTCCTTGCCCGGGAACTGAACTTTACGGAAATCCATGAAATACGGGAAAAAATCGACCCCCGGGTGGAACTGGAGGCCTTTGTCCACGGAGCCATGTGTATTTCCTATTCGGGACGGTGCCTTCTCAGCAACTACATGGCCAACCGGGACGCCAACCGGGGCGCCTGCGCCCAGCCCTGCCGCTGGAACTACTATTTAGTCGAGGAGCAACGCCCGGGGGAGTACATGCCCATCTACGAAGATGAAAAGGGCACCTATTTTATGAATTCCAAGGACCTGTCCATGATCGGCCACATTCCCGAGATGATCAATGCCGGGATCAAAAGCCTGAAGATTGAAGGGCGGATGAAAACCATATACTATGTGGCCACCATCGTTCGGGCCTACCGTATGGCCATTGATGCCTATTACGAGGACCCCGAGAACTGGACCTTTCAGCCGGAATGGCTGCAGGAGATCAAAAAAGTCAGCCACCGGGAGTTCACCACGGGTTTTTATTTTGATCAACCCGACGAAAAGGAGCACATCTACGCCGATAAAACCTATCACCGGGACTTTACCTTCATCGGCCTGGTAAAATCCTACGACGAGACCACGGGCACCGCCCTGATCGAGCAACGAAACCGGTTCTTCAAAGGGGACACCGTGGAAATTGTGGGCCCGGAAAAACAGACCCATACCCAAAAGATCCGGGAGATGATCAATGAAGAGGGCGTGTCCATCGATGTGGCTCCCCATCCGAAACAGCGGGTGCGCATCCCCGTGGACCGGCCGGTAAAACCCTACGACATGCTTCGAAAAGAAAGGATGGATCATGATGAATCATAAACCTATTTTAATCGGGATCACCGGAGGCACCGGTTCCGGGAAAAGCACCGTGGCCCAGGCGATTTACGACAGCCTGTCGGAGAAAAACATTGCCATTATTGAGCAGGACGCCTACTATAAGGACCAGTCCCATTTAACCTTTGAGGAACGGACGAAGACCAACTACGACCATCCCCTGGCCTTTGATATGGACCTGCTGATCGACCATTTGGAGAAGCTCTCCAATAAACAGTGCATTGAAAAACCCGCCTATGATTTTGAAAATCATAACCGCAAAAAGGAAACCACCACCTTTTATCCCAAGGACATCATTATTTTAGAGGGGATATTACTGTTGGATGAACCGAAGCTTCGGGACATGCTGGATATTAAAATTTTCGTGGACACGGACTCTGACGTTCGAATCATTCGCCGGATTCTTCGGGATATCGAGGATCGGGGACGAAGCCTGGAATCGGTGATCGATCAATACCTGAGTACCGTACGTCCCGCCCATCTTCAGTTTGTGGAACCGAATAAGAAATACGCCGACATCATCATTCCCGAGGGAGGCTTTAACCAGGTGGCCATCGATATTATGATCGCCAAGGTAAAATCCATCGTTCAGGAAAGGGTTTAATTTTTCACAAAAAAATTCCGTCGAATTATACAAAAGCGCGTTTTCTTGTTATAATGAAAGATAAGGGGGAGATTAAAAATGAATATTGCCTTTTTCATTACGCCGAAACATGAGAGTGTGTGCCTGGAAAAGGACGCCACCATGCGTCAGGCCTTGGAAAAAATGGAATATCACCGCTATACCGCCATACCCATTGTAGACAAACAGGGGAGATACGTCGGCACCTTAACCGAAGGGGATCTACTATGGAAGATGAAAAACACACCGAACTTAACCTTTGAGGGGACCAACAAAATATCCCTTCGAAAGGTTCCGAAAAACATGAGCAATCATCCCGTCTCCATCAACGCGGAGATCGAAGAAGTGGTGGATCTGATTATGATGCAGAACTTCGTACCCGTGGTGGATGATCAGGAAATATTTGTGGGGATCATTACCCGAAAGGCGGTAATGAGTTACTTACGAAACATCGCGGAAAAGAAAATCGGAAAGCTGGAAAATTTACGTTCCGTATCCAGTATGTAATCCTCCCCGGAAAGGGTGAATAAATCAACCCTGGAGGGGAAGAAAAGCAGGTGAGAAAATGGAATTCAATGAAAAGAATAAAGGTTATTTTATCAACGATTACAGTGAAGGGGCCCACCGGGACATTCTCAAACGCCTGGGGGAAACCAACGAACAGGGGGAAGCGGGCTATGGAGAGGATATCTTCACCAAACAGGCCAAGGAAGAGATCAAACGTCTTTTGGGGGAGGATAACCGATCGGAGGTCCATCTGGTTTCCGGAGGGACCCAGGCCAACTTAACCACCCTGGGAGCCATGCTTCGGCCCTTCGAGTCGGTAATCGCCGCGGAAACCGCCCATATCGCCGTCCATGAAACCGGGGCCATCGAGGCTACGGGCCATAAGATCAACACCATTCCCACGGCGGACGGAAAAATCGCCCCGGCGGAGATCCTCGAGGTCTTAGAGGAACATGAGGATGAGCATATGGTTCTGCCCAGGGTGATCTACCTCTCCAATACCACGGAGGTGGGCACCTGTTACAGCAAAAAGGAACTTCAGGAACTTCGGGCCTTTGCCGATGAACAGGGACTGAAAATTTACCTGGACGGGGCCCGGATCGGCTCCGCCCTGATGACCAAAAGCAACGATCTGACCCTTCGGGACCTGGCCCGGCTGACCGACGCCTTTTACATCGGCGGCACGAAAAACGGCGCCCTGCTAGGGGAGGCCATTGTGCTCAATGATCCCGGGCTACAAGAAAATTTCCGTTTCGCCGTCAAACAGCGGGGGGGCCTGATGGCCAAGGGAAGAATCCTCGGCATCCAGTTCGCCACCCTATTTGAAGGGGATCTGTTCTTTCAGCTGGCGGGCCATGCCAATGAAATGGCGGACCGTCTTCGGGAAGGGATTCGCCGGGAAGGCTACAAGTTTTTGGCCGAGACCGAGAGCAATCAGCTCTTTCCCATCCTTCCCCAGCGGCTGATCGAAGAGCTGGAGAAAAAATACGTATTTTATCGTTGGAAGGAAATCGACAATCACCACACCGCCCTACGCCTGGTCACGTCCTGGGCCACGGAAAAGGAAAAGGTGGACGCCTTTTTACGGGATCTGAAAGCCTAGGACGGGGAATAGACCGAAAGACGGAAGTAAAGGAGATGAATCCATGAAATTTTCAACCTTACCTCCCAAGGGGACCTTTGATGTGACCCCGGAGGAAATGGAACTTAGAAGCTGGATGCAGGATACCATAAAAAATACCTACAAGGAACACGGTTTTACCCAGATTGAAACCCCCTGCATCGAAAATCTGGAGCTTTTGACCAACAGCGAGGGGGGAGAGAACCTCCAGATGCTGTTTAAGATCTTAAAGCGGGGAGAGAAGTTCAACCCCGAAGAAATTACGGAAGGCACCACGGAAAACGACCTGTGCGATTTGGGCCTTCGTTTTGACCTGACCCTGCCCCTGAGCCGGTTTTATGCCAACAACCGTAACGATTTGATGAACCCCTTTAAGGCTTTTCAGATGGGCTATGTATGGCGGGCAGAAAAACCCCAGAAGGGGCGGTTCCGTCAGTTTACCCAGTGCGATATCGACATTTTAGGGGACGACTCCGTCTATGCGGAGATCGATCTGATCTTAACCGTGACCAAGGCCTTAAAACGACTGGGCTTTGACGATTGCACCGTAAAGGTCAACGACCGAAGGCTTCTTCGGGAAATGGTACAGCGGTCGGGGCTTCCCATTGAAGGCTTCGACACCCTTTGCATTTCCCTGGATAAAGCGGATAAAATCGGAAACGACGGCGTGCTTCGGGAACTGCTGGAAAAGGGCTTTGAGGAACAGGGGGCCAGAAAGCTGTTGGACCTGTTAAAGACCATCAACGAAGAGGGGCTGGAAGCCTTTGAAAGCCAGGAGGCAAGGGACCTGCAACGGTTGATCGATAACGTGAAGGATTATTATCCCATCGAGTTTGAGCCCACCCTGGTACGGGGAATGGGATATTATACGGGACCGATTTTCGAAATTGAAAGCCGGGACTTTAAAAGCTCCATCGCCGGCGGCGGCCGTTACGACGATCTGCTGTCGAAATTTCAAAAGGACTCCCTGCCCGCCGTGGGAGTATCCATCGGATTTGAACGGATCTTTGCCATTTTACGGGAAAAGGGCTTTGTGATTCCGGAAATGCCGAAAAAGCGGGCCCTGATTTACACCAGCGAGGAGGACCTGGAAAAAACCGTGGCCTTTGCCGAGGCTCTGCGGGACCGGGGTCAAATTGTATCCATGGTCCGGGCCTTTAATAAAGTGGGCAAGAAGGTAAAACAGGTGGAATCTGCGGGCTACGACGATGTGATCGTGATTCGGGAAGACACCGTATTGGATGATTTGCTCCATTGATCACAAGCATACACCCAGAAGACAAAGGACCGATGGTTTCGGCTTCTTTGTCTTTTTTTTCTCCAGGGGCCGCCATGGGACTTTCGGCTTCGAAAAAAACAAAGCAGTTCATAATGGGTTCATATAACCGTGGTAGGATGGTGGTAGCAAGGAAAGGGGGATACTATGTTTAACCTGTTGATTACCGAAGACGATAAAAATTTACAAAGACTGATGGAAGCCGTACTGAAGCGGGAGGGCTACCGGGTACTGAAGGCCGTGGACGGGGAGGAGGCCCTGAACATACTGGATAGGGAGCATGTGGATTTACTGATCACCGATATTATGATGCCCCGTATGGACGGCTACCGCCTGACCGATGCCCTGCGGGGCTCCAAATACGAACTGCCTATTTTGATGATCACCGCCAAGGAAACCCTGGGGGATAAGAAAAAAGGGTTTACCCTGGGGGCCGACGACTACATGGTAAAGCCCGTGGACATGGACGAAATGCTGCTTCGGGTAAAGGCCCTGCTTCGCCGCTCAAAGATTCAAAGTGAGCGAAAACTCGGTTTCGGAAAGGTGGAGTTGGACTGGGACCGTCTGACCGTGGAAGGGGACGGGGACACCGTGGACCTGCCGAAAAAGGAGTTTCATTTGCTCTTTAAGCTTTTGAGCTATCCGGGAAAGATCTTTACCCGGCAACAGCTGATGGATGAAATCTGGGGACTGGAAGCGGAGTCCGACGAGCGGACCATCGATGTTCATATCAAACGGCTCCGAAACCGGTTTCATCACATAGAGGATTTTGAAATCCTCACGGTGCGGGGCCTGGGCTATAAGGCGGAGAAAAAATGTTGAGAAAAATCGGTGTCAAACTGGCTCTGATGTTTATCGCCATTATCATTGTCTCCTCGGGACTGTCTTTTTTGGCCTCCACCATCGCCTCCCCCAACGTGCCGGGAGAACTTCGGCGAAACCACGGGGACATTGCCAATGCCCTGAGGGAACTGGAGGACAAAACCACCCTGAGCACCGAAGAGATGATCGAGATCACCTCCACCTCCATGCATCAGGTACGGGCTCGGGAAAGGGAGGACCTTTCCCTGGAGGAAGACGAGGTTCGGGCCCTGGAAAGGGGAGAGACCATTTACCGGCGGGACGGCAAGATCTTCGGCCTAAAGGCCTATACCTCGGTCCGGGGACAGGTGCTGGAAATCGGTCTGCAGTCCGACAGTTCCCTGTTTACCTTCACCGCCCTCCGGGTTTGGGACGCCTTGGTGTTTTACATCGCCATCGGCATTATTCTTTCCATGGTACTGAGCCGCCGGGTGGTGCGGCCGATCCTACGCCTGACGGAAGCCACCCGCACCGTGGCGGAGGGAAATTTCGACCTACAGCTGGAGGTGCGCAGCAACGATGAGATCGCCCTGCTGACGAAAAATTTCAATCGCATGGTCCGGGAACTTCAGAATATGGAAGTCCTGCGAAAGGATTTCATCAACAACGTATCCCACGAGTTCAAAACCCCCATGGCCTCCATCAAAGGCTTTGCCAATCTCCTAAAGGATCCCGAGATGACCGAGGAGGAGCGCCGGGACTATTTGGACATCATTGTTTATGAAACCGATCGCCTGGCCCATTTATCCTCGAACTTACTGAAACTGTCGAAACTGGAAAACCAGGAGATCCCGGAAATCGCCGAAACCTTTTCCCTGGACGAACAGATTCGAAGAGCGGTGCTGCTTTTGGAGGAGCATTGGCGGGAAAAGGGCCTGGATTTTCATATCGATATGGAAAGGATGACCTTCCGGGGCAGTGAGGAACTGATGCAACAGGTGTGGCTGAACCTGTTGGGCAATGCCATTAAATTTTCCGGGGAGCAGACCACGGTGACGATTCTGGGAAGGGAGCTGGACCACGGCCTGCGGATCGAAATCCGGGACCGGGGCCCGGGCATGACCGAGGAGACCATGAAGCGACTGTTTGAAAAGTTTTATCAGGGAAACACCAACCACAGCGGGGAAGGCAGTGGTCTGGGCCTGCCCCTGGTAAAACGGATCATCGAAATTCACAGCGGAACCATCACCGTGGACAGTGAAATCCGAGAGGGCAGCACCTTTATCATCGAAATACCTAAGGAGGGGGAGACGTAATACATGGAAAATCTGCAAAGAGAAGATACCTTTTTTCTGGGAGAGGACATCTGCGACAACGAGGGGAAAAAACTGTTAAAGCTTTACGAGTTTGCCCTGTACCAAATGAAAACCCGTGTACAAACCCTTCAGGAGGAGCTCTCGGGAGGCAATAGCTACAACCCCATCGAACATGTGAAAAGCCGGCTGAAGACCTGGCAAAGCGTAGTGGATAAATGCCATCGAAAGCAGGTGGCCCTGAATCGGGAGAACATTCACCGCCACGTCCAGGATGTGGCGGGGGTCCGACTGATCTGCTCCTTTCGCTCGGATATTTACCGTTTGGCGGGGATGCTGATGCAGCATCCGGATTTGGAAGTGATCGAATACAAGGACTATATCGAAAACCCTAAACCCAACGGCTACCAAAGCTTTCATCTGGTCCTGCAGGTACCGGTATTTCTCACGGACCGTATCGAACGGATCCCCGTAGAGGTACAGATCCGCACCGTGGCCATGGACTTTTGGGCCAGCCTCGAGCATAAAATTTATTACAAGCAAAATCTTCAAAACGTGCCGAAGTCCCTGACCAAGGACCTGCAGGAGGCGGCGGAGCAGATCACCGCCCTGGACGAAAAAATGGAAAACATCTTTAAGAACATGCAGGATTTGAAAATATTGAATTTCGACGATTGAATCCCCCCTTATGACACAGGGAATACACATTTATCACGTATAGTGTATATAGAAGGAAAAATCATGAAAGAGGTGAAAGACCGATGGTAAGCAAAATAGCACGTTGGATCATTACCCTGCTGGGGGGGACGACGGGACTTATTCTTTTTTATTACGGCAGCCGTTTCTTCGATGAAGGTTTTGAAGGCCTTCGAAACAGTTTGATCGGCAGTCTCATCGCATTTATAACCGGGGCATTGATTATTTACGCCCTTGCACCGAAAATCATTGCCCAGGGGCGAAGGGCCATTGGAAAAATCGAGGGGGAGTTTTCCAAGATCCCCACGGTGGACATTGTGCTGGGGACCGTGGGGTTGTTGGCGGCCCTGACGGTGACCTACTTTGTCAGCCGCCTGCTTCTCAGCATTCCCCTGCCCCTGTTGGGGGAAGGCCTTACCCTGTTGGCCGCGATTTTTCTCGGGTACCTGGGCATCCGACTGGCCACCCAGCGGGGCCAGGATCTTCTGACCCTGGGGAAAAAGGATCCGGAAGGCTCCGGGGAATCGGCGGAAACAGCATCGGCGAAAAACCGGGAAACCTTTGCTTCAACGGCCACACCGAAAATTCTCGATACCTCGGTGATCATTGACGGCCGGATATACGATATTGCCAAAACCCAGTTTCTCGAAGGCCCCATTGTGGTGCCGGAGTTTGTTCTTAAGGAACTGCGCCATGTGGCGGACTCCAAGGATTCCCAGAAGCGAAACCGGGGGCGTCGGGGACTGGATGTGCTCAACACCATGCAAAAAGAACCGGAAATCGATGTGCAGATTATGGATTATAATTTTGAAAAGAACTACGAAGAAGATCTGGAAGTGGATGTGAAACTGTTGAAATTGGCCCAGCAGTTGGCGGGAAAAGTGATCACCAACGATTTTAATCTCAATAAGGTGGCGGAGTTTCAAGGGGTTCCCGTACTGAACATCAACGAGCTGGCCAACGCGGTAAAGCCCGTGGTCATCCCCGGGGAAGAGATGCACGTGGAAGTCATTGCCGACGGCAAGGAGGCCAATCAGGGTCTTGCCTATCTGGACGACGGAACCATGATCGTGGTGGAAAACGGCCGGAATTATAAGGGCCGGGATATCGACGTTTCCGTAACCAGCGTCCTCCAAACCGCCGCGGGGAAAATGATTTTTGCCAAACCCCGACAATAAGCCCTGAATCCCGGAGAAGAAATCTATTTTTTA
>CAZTIJ010000014.1:0-21428 GCA_964613365.1 uncultured Clostridiaceae bacterium
TACTCTATGTGAAAAAAATCAATGATCTGGACCCGGAGATTGCCAACAAACGGTGGGATTTTGATCAGTTAACCCCGATTTATCCCAATAAACGGATCAACTTAGAGCTTGCCAGCAATCAACTGGCCACCCGGTTAATCGATCTGATCGCCCCCATCGGAAAGGGTCAGCGGGGAATGATCGTAGCTCCCCCGAAGGCGGGAAAAACCATTCTTTTAAAACAGATCGCCAAAAGTGTGGCCATGAACTACCCCGAAAGCGAAATCATCGTGCTGTTAATCGACGAACGACCCGAGGAAGTTACGGATATGAAACGGTCCATTGACGGCGAGGTGGTATACTCCACCTTCGACGAGCTGCCCAGCCATCACATTAAGGTGGCGGAAATGGTTCTGAATCGGGCCCAGCGCCTGGTGGAGCAGAAAAAGGACGTGGTGATTTTAATGGACAGTATCACCCGTCTGGCCAGGGCCTACAACCTGACCATTCCCCCCACGGGAAGAACCCTGTCGGGAGGACTGGATCCCGGCGCCCTGCATATGCCGAAAAAGTTTTTCGGCGCCGCCCGGAACTTAGAGGAAGGGGGGTCTCTTACCATCATCGGTACCGCCCTAGTGGAAACGGGAAGCCGTATGGACGATGTGATCTTCGAGGAGTTCAAGGGAACGGGAAACATGGAGCTGCATCTGGATCGGAAGCTGTCGGAAAAACGGATTTTCCCTGCGGTGGATATCAACCGCTCGGGAACAAGACGGGAGGATTTACTCCTAAACAGCGAGGAGCTGGAAGCCATGTTCAGTATTCGCCGGGCCATGAGCAGCAACAGCATCCAGGATACCACGGAAAAAATCATCAACACCCTGATCAAGACCAAGAACAACCGGGAGTTTGTCCAGGTGATCCGGAAAAAGCTGCCATAAAAAATATCCGAATCTAATCCTTGCCATACCTTTAAGGATTATGCTATAATGTAGTAGTTAATCTCAGGAGTATGCGCAATTAAGTATTTGATAATACTTTTAAGCAATATTCGAATAAGCGGAAAGAGGTGAAATAAATGGCAAAAGATATACATCCAGAGTACAAAGAGGTAGAAGTATCCTGTGCTTGCGGAAACAACTTTAAAACAAAGTCCACGAAGGATGAAATCAAAGTTGAAATCTGTTCCGATTGTCATCCGTTCTATACCGGAAAGCAAAAGTCCCTGGAAAAAGGTGGACGAGTGGAAAAGTTCAACAAAAAATTCGGTGTTCAGACCGAAGAGAAAAAAGACCAGGAATAGACACAAAATTGAATCTCAAATATAAATCAAGGTTGGAAAGCACTTCTGGCCTTGATTTTTTGCTACTTAAAATACATAATTCAGGGGGAGAGAACACATGGTGGATGTAATGGAATATGCCAACAGTGCCAGTATCGAGGTGATTGTAGGCCCGATGTATGCGGGAAAAACCGAAGAGCTGATCCGAAGGATCAACCGGGCGAAAATTGCGGAGTTGAAGGTTTTGTCCTTCAAACCGAAAATCGACAACCGGTATAATGGATGCGCCATCGTGTCCCATAACGGCAAGGAAGCCGACTGCTTCGTGGTGGAGGGCGTTGAGGAAATGGAAGCCATCGCCCGGCGGGAGGCCTTTGACGTGATGTCCATTGACGAAATTCAGTTTTTTCCCGAAGAAGTGGTGGAATTTTGCCAGGAAATTGCGGATTCGGGGAAACGGGTGATTGTATCGGGGCTGGATATGGACTTTAAGGGAAAGCCCTTTCATATCGTACCGGAAATCATGGCGGTGGCGGAACATGTATCGAAGCTGACGGCGGTTTGTATGAAATGCAAGCGTCCCGCCACAAGAACCCAGCGAATCGTTGACGGTCGCCCGGCGAAGGCTTCGGACCCCGTGGTATTGGTGGGGGCCAAGGAAAGCTACGAAGCCCGGTGCCGAAAGTGCCACGAGGTGCTGGCAGACGAAGACTAAAAGACCCTTTGTTACCCCATGTATACAATGGAGGCAATGATAAGCAAGGAGGGGATGTTGTTATGGGTAAACCAAGGATCGGAGATTTGCTCCAGTGGGGCAAAAAAGAACTGCGGACCGGGGGGCTTCGAACCCCGGAGTTGGACGCCGAAGTACTGCTGACGGAGGTATTAAAGGTGGACCGGGTGGTTCTTCACGTGTATCCCGAACGGGACGTTCAGCAGGATCAGGCGAAGGTCTACGAAAGCTGGATCCGTCGGCGGAAAAATCAAGAACCCCTGCATTATATCACGGGAAAAAAAGAATTCATGGGCCTGGAGTTCCGGGTGGAAAAAGGGGTCTTGATTCCCCGGGGGGATACGGAAGTGGTGGTGGAGGCCGCCATTGAGATTTTGGGGAAGATCGCCGAAGGAAAGGCCCTTGATGAAGGGGAGATCAAATCCGTGGAAAAGGCCTCTTGCACCGGGGAGCTTCGGGCCCTGGACATCGGCGTGGGCAGCGGGGCCATTGCCGTCAGTCTTCTGTACTATGTGAAAAACCTGTACATGGTGGGCACCGATGTGTCGGATACCCCCCTTCGGGTGACGGGCAGCAATGCCCAAAAACATCAGGTGGCCCATCGTTTAGGGCTTTTTCAGGGAAGTCTCTTCGAACCCCTGGACCGGGCCCTTTCCCCGGAGGAGCGGACCTTCGATCTGATCATTTCCAATCCCCCCTACATTCCCCATGGACGAAAAGAGGATCTGGACCGGGAAGTCAAGGATCATGAACCGGAGGAAGCGTTGTTTGCAAAGGATCAGGGCCTTTATTACTACCGAAGGATCGCAGCGCTGGCCCCGGCCTATCTGACAAAGAAGGGGTACCTGATTTTTGAAATCGGCCATGACCAGGGAATCAGCGTAAGAAGAATCCTGGAGCAGGCCGGCTTTTCCGGGGCCTATATACTGAAGGATTTAGAAAATCGGGATCGGGTAGTGATTGGCAAGCGGTAATATGGTATAATAAAAGGTAGTGAATATACGGGCTTATGGAAAAAGCCAAATTTAAGGATGAGGTGTAAGTAGAATGCTGGATAAGTTGGATTCGGTAAAACAGAAATATGAGGATTTAGGCCAGATCATCAGTGACCCCGAAGTGGTGAACGATCAGAAACGATGGCAAAAGCTGGTAAAAGAACACGCGAGCCTGGAGCCGATTATCGCCAAGTATAAAGAGTACAACTCCGTGAAGGAGGATTACGAAGAGGCCAGGGAAATCATTCAGGATCGGGGTGCCGACGAAGAATTAAAGGAAATGGCCAAAGAGGAAATCAAGGATCTGGAAGAACAAAAAGAAGCCTTGGAAGAAGAGCTGAAGATGATGTTGATTCCCAAGGATCCCAACGATGAGAAAAACGTAATCGTGGAAATCCGCGCCGGTGCCGGCGGGGACGAAGCCGCGATTTTTGCCGGGGATCTCTTTCGAATGTACTCCCGGTTTGCCGAGCGGCAGGGCTGGAAGGTGGAACTTTTGAATCTCAGTGAGTCGGAAACCGGCGGCTATAAAGAAGTGGTATTTATGGTAAAGGGAGACCAGACCTACTCCCTGATGAAATATGAAAGCGGCGGTCACCGGGTACAGCGGGTTCCCGAGACGGAGTCCAGCGGTAGGATTCATACCTCCGCGGCCACGGTGGCGGTACTGCCGGAAGTGGACGATGTGGAACTGGAAATCGACCCCAATGATCTTCGGATCGATGTGTTCCGGGCTTCCGGTCACGGTGGACAAAGTGTAAATACCACGGATTCCGCCGTTCGTATCACCCATATCCCCACGGGAGTGGTCTCCTCCTGCCAGGATGAGAAATCCCAGCTGAAAAACAAGGACAAGGCCTTGAAAATTCTAAAGGCCCGGGTGCTGGACCAGATGGTACAAAAGCAGGAGCAGGAAATCGCCGCGGATCGAAAATCCCAGGTGGGCTCGGGGGATCGAAGCGATCGAATCCGAACCTATAATTATCCCCAGGGTCGAATCACCGACCACCGGATCAACAAAACCATCTATAAACTGGAAGCCTTTATGGACGGGGATATCTATGAGATGATCGATGCCCTTCGAACCTCGGAGCAGGCGGAAAAGCTAAAGGAGATACAAGACTAATCCTGCATTTCAAAAAGTTGAGAGAACCTCAGCTTTTTTTGCGAATTTTTTCCCCAAAAACCCCGGAGAGGGGACGGGAAAAAAGCAGAAACCCCATGGAAAAATCCTTGGGGGGAAAATAACCAGTGACGGGTGAAAAACATGGATAAGAAAAAGTCGAAACCACAGGAAAATAGGAAACAACAAAAGAACAAAGAAAAGCCCCCGGCCCTTTCCACGGTGGTCACCGCCGTGGATCCCGAAAGCTCCCGGGAGGCCCTGCTTTCGGCCCTGTACCCCTTCGGACAGATGATCGAGAAATCCGGCGTGGTGGCCTTTCCCACGGAAACCGTCTACGGTTTGGGGGCCAGTGCCCTGGATCCCGAAGGAATCGAAAAGATCTTCGCCGCCAAGGGAAGACCTTCCGACAATCCTCTGATCGTGCACATCACCAAAGTGGAAGAGGTCTTCGAACTGGCCCGGGAAGTGCCGGAAAAATCCATCCAGTTGATGAAGGCCTTTTGGCCCGGCCCCCTGACCATGATTTTTAAAAAGCGGCCGGTGGTTCCCGATATCGTCACCGCCGGCGGGGACACCGTGGGCATTCGAATGCCCGACCATCCCGTGGCCAAGGCCCTGATTGAAATCAGCGGCGTGCCCTTGGTGGCCCCCAGCGCCAATGCCTCGGGAAAGCCCAGTCCCACCAGGGCCCACCATGTATGGCAGGACCTGAAGGGCAAGATCCACGGCATCGTTGACGGCGGCAGCTGTGCCGTGGGCATCGAATCCACGGTCATGGACATGACCGTGGAACCGCCGATGCTCCTCCGTCCCGGAGGCATCACCCAGGCCATGATCCGGGAGGTCATCGGCCCCGTGGATCGGGACGAGCACCTGGATGAGATTGACCGGGGAAAATCCCCGGAGGACCCCCGGGATTTCCCGGGAAAAGTCCGGTCCCCGGGCATGAAGTATACCCACTACGCCCCGAAGGCCAAGGTGGTGATTCTTCGGGGCGGGCGCCGGGAGGTAATTAAGAAAGTCAAGGAGCTGCAAAAACGGTACCAAGGTTCGGGACAAAAGGTGGGGATCATCACGGTGGATGAAAACCTAAAAGAATACGAAACCCCCGAGGAGCCCCGACAAAAAAAATCCGAAATCCGAACCCTGGGCAGTGAAAAGGATCCGGGGAAAATGGCGGCGAATCTTTTTGCCATCCTCAGGGATTTTGATCAGACCGATGTGGAAGTGATTTTAGCCGAAGCCCTGGAGGACCGGGAGATGGGTTACGCCATTATGAACCGTTTATCCAAGGCTGCGGGACAAAACATACTTTATGTGGATGAGGAGGATCGACCATGAAAATATTGTTTGTATGCACGGGAAACACCTGCCGCAGTGTAATGGCGGAAGCGATTTTGAAGGACTTTCTCCAAGAGGAGGGGGTGGCCGGGAATTTTGAAGTCAGCTCTGCGGGGCTTTTCGCCCAGGATGGGGAACCTCCCACCATCGAGACCCAGTTCGCCCTGGAAAACGGCGGCATCCCCCTGGAAGAAAACGGAGCCACCTATGTGGAGGATCAGATACTGGAGGATGCGGACCTGATCCTGACCATGACCGAGGGCCATAAAATCATGATTGAAGATCGAAAACAATCGGGGTACTATGACGGGAAACTCTTTACCCTGAAGGAATATACCCGGGACCGTAAGGAAGAATCCCGGGATCCTAAGGACCGGGAAGAGACGGAGGATCCTTTGGACATCGGCGATCCCTATGGAGGTTCCGTGGAGATGTATCAGGAAAGTTTTCAGGAAATCTATGAAGAAATTGAACTTTTGCTGGAAAAAATTCTAGAAAAATAAGCAAACTTCGGTATAATACTAAGAAGGGTTTAAATGAAAAGCGGAGGTGGAACAATGAAAAAAAGTGAAAGAATTGCCATAGGCAGTGATCACGGAGGCTTTGAACTCAAGGATTTCATCAAAAGTCACCTGGAATCCCAGGGTTTTGAAGTGGAGGATTTCGGAACCTATGATCAGTCCTCCTGTGATTATCCGGATTTCGCATACCCTGTGGCCAAAGCCGTGGCGGAGCATAAGTTTGATAAAGGGATTGTGATCTGCGGTACGGGCATCGGCGTATCCATGGTTGCCAACAAGGTGAAGGGGGTTCGCTGCGGGCTGGTCCATGACTGTTTTTCCGCAAAGGCCACCCGACAGCATAATGACACCAATGTTTTAGCCATGGGCGAGCGGGTCATCGGCAAAGGGCTGGCCAAGGAGATCGTGGATATCTGGCTTCACACCGAATTTGAGGGCGGCCGCCATAAAAAACGGGTGGATAAAATCAAAGAGGTGGAAAAGGAAAACTAAAGGAGAAATCAAGTAGAAATCATAAAATTCTGGAGGTATAACTATGAGCAAAGTGGTGGTAATAGATCATCCGTTGATTCAACACAAATTAACTTTTTTACGGGACGTAACCACGGGATCCAAGGATTTTCGGGATCTGGTACGGGAGATGTCCATGTTAATGGGTTACGAAGTAACCCGGGACTTACAACTGCGGGACATTGAAATCGAAACCCCCATGGGAAAAACCATGTCCAAAACCCTAACGGGAAGAAAGCTGGGCATCGTACCGATCCTACGGGCGGGGCTTGGAATGGTGGACGGAATTTTACAGCTGATTCCCGCAGCCAAGGTGGGCCATGTGGGCCTTTACCGGGATCCAAAAACCCTGGAGCCCGTGGAGTACTACTGCAAGCTTCCCACGGATGTTGGCGAGCGGCAACTGATTGTCCTGGATCCCATGCTGGCCACGGGGGGATCCGCCAAGGCCGCCATTAAATTTTTAAAGGACAAAGGGGCCATGAACATTAAGTTCGTCTGCCTGATCGCATCCCCCGAGGGCATTGAGATCCTCAAGGAAGCCCACCCCGATGTGGACATCTACGTAGCCTCCGTCGACGAGAAGCTGGACGACCACGCCTACATTGTACCGGGCCTCGGCGACGCCGGAGACCGACTCTTCGGCACCAAATAGCAACGTGGCAGCGGGACGGAGCGTAAAAGCAGGCCCGTCCCCTCTTTTATCGTTGGGTACGTTATCAACTACGGCACTTTGAATACGAGGTGAAAGTATGAGACCGTCTTGGAATGAATACTATATGGATATCGCAGAGACCGTCAAGAGAAGGTCCACCTGCATGCGACGACAGGTGGGGGCCCTTTTGGTACTGAATAAGAAGATTTTGGCCACGGGCTACAACGGTTCCCCCAAAGGACTTCGCCACTGCAGTGAGATCGGTTGTATGAGAAATGACTTAAACGTCCCGTCGGGAGAGCGTCATGAACTCTGTCGGGGACTGCATGCGGAACAAAACGCCATTATCCAGGCGGCGATGCACGGGGTGAAAATCGAAGGGGCCCATTTATACGTGACCCATAAACCCTGTGTGGTATGTGCGAAAATGATCATCAATGCCGGGGTGGAAAAGGTGGTATTCCAAGGGGATTACCCCGATCGACTGTCGGACAACATGTTCAGGGAAGCGGGAATTGCGTTGGAGCGCTACGAGGACTTGGAAGAAACCGGTGTGGCGGCAAAATAAGGGATCCAAGGAAATAAAGAGTATTTCGACCCCGAGATAAAAGGGAATTCGCTTCTTATGGAGCCCCTGATATCCCCGGGGTTTTTTGTATTGATTGATAAAAATGTGACGAAGGGCCGCGGTTGGAAAATCAAGAAAATTCCGACGAAGTTCTGGTCCCGGAAGATTGTTAAAAATATACGGATCCCGGGGAGAACCGAAGAGAATATGGGGATATTTGCCACAAGTCCCGGAAAGTTAACAGAAAAATAGAAATTCCGAAAAAATCTTGCAATGGAATCTCAAAGAATATACAATGGTTAATAAATTAACAAAACCCGGAGAGAAAGGCAAAAACTTTTGAATCCAGCATCTGTCAAGAGGTTGAACACAACGCGGTAAAAATGAACATAAAAAAATGTTTAAATAAAAAAATTAATTAAATATTATAAATTCGATATTTATTTAACTTACATCCCTTAAACAAACCCGGGTTTCTGTGTTATAATAGAGAGGATGTTTTTTAGAAGGATTGTATATTTATTGAATCGGGGTGGACCATGGGAAACAAGAAGAGTATTTTCGAGAACTTAGCGCTGCTTACATACCTGGGTGTAGCCATGATCGTTCCCATTGCCCTAACCCTGTTTGCCGGAAGATGGCTGGATGAACGGCTGGGCACGGGACCCCTGTTTTTATTTATTCTGGTGGTCATCGGAACCCTGGCGGCCTTTCGAAATCTTTACAAAATCGGCACAAGGGATCTTCCCAAGCGAAAAGGACGTGATGACTGATGGATCCCCGGGAACAGATCAAAAAGGACTTTGTGAAAATCATTAAAGGGATGGTTCTGGGTAACATCCTGCTTATTATCCCAGGGGTTATTTTCATCGACGAAGGGCTGCCGTTCATTTTGGGACTGATCTTCGGCAGTGTGATTGCGGTACTGAATATGCGCCTATTGTACCTTACCCTGGACAAAGCGGTGACCATGTCCATGCGAAGGGCCCAGATTTTTACCGTCAGCCGCTACATTCTTCGCTACATTATTGTCGGAATTGTGGTTTATGCTTCCCTGACAGCGGATCATCTGCATCCATTCGGGACGATTATAGGATTATTATTGATAAAACCGGTAATCCTTGCGACCCAGCTGTTTGAAGATAAAGCTTTTTTAAGAAATGTATTTATCAGAAAAAAAGATTAATTACTTCAAGAAAGGAGGAACACCATGGATTTTGGATCAAGAATTTTGTTTGAAATACCCATATTCGGGGGGATGCCCTTTACGGAGACCATTGTGATTACCTGGATCATCGGGGCAATCCTGGTGGGGCTTTCCATCATCTTCGTCCGCAACTTCGACAATGTACCCAAGGGTGCTCAAAACGTTATCGAAATGATTGTGGAATCCATCAACGATCTGGTTGCCCAAACCATGGGAAAGGATAAGATGGGCTTTGCTCCCTATATCGGAAGCCTGTTTGTATTCTTAACCGTGGCCAACATTGTGGGGCTGATCGGCGTTCGACCACCCACGGCGGATCTGAACATGACCTTCGCCCTGGCGATTCTCACCTTTGTGATGACCCATTACTTCGGCTCGAAGCGAAAAGGGCTGGGCGGCTATTTAAAAAGCTTTGCCGAACCGATTCCCATCATGCTGCCGATGAACATCGTGGGGGAAATTGCAAACCCGGTGTCCTTATCCTTCCGTTTATTCGGAAACATCATCGGCGGGGTGGTTATTATGACCCTGGCCTATCAAGGACTCTCCGCAGTCAGCGGGATGATCGGTCTCGAGGCTTTCCCCATTTTCCAGGCGGGAATCCCCATTTTTCTTCATGCGTATTTCGATATTTTTGCCGGAGTACTGCAAAGTTTTATTTTCGTCATGTTGACGATGGTGTTTATCGGAATGGCTATGGATTAGGTTCACAGCTTTTGAGGAGGTGAAAAATTGGAATCCAGTAACTTCATTATTGATTTTTTGGAATGGTTGATGTCCTTTGAACGCAACGCCTTAATACTGGCGGGATCCGCCATCGGCGCAGGCTTTGCCATGATCGCCGGCATCGGTCCCGGAATCGGCCAGGGACTGGCCGCGGGAAAAGGGGCGGAAGCTGTGAGTTACAATCAGAAAAACTCGAAAAAGTCCACCCTGGTTATGCTCCTGGGATCCGCCGTAGCCGAGACCTCGGGTATACTGGCCTTGGTGGTGGCATTGATCCTGTTGTTTATGAACCCCTTAATCGGAGTGGAAGGCACCGGCTTGGTACTGGCGGCCTCCGCCATCGGTGCAGGACTGTCCATGATCGCCGGAATCGGTGCAGGCATCGGACAGGGATACGCCGCATCCAAGGGTACCGAGGCCGTGGGAAAACGGCCGAAGCTACAACCGGCCATTGTTCGAACCATGTTCTTAGGACAGGCCGTGGCCCAAACCACGGGGATTTACGCCCTGATTGTGGCCTTAGTACTGATGTTTATCAATCCCTTTGTGTAGCCTAAAAAAAGGAAACCGGGGATGGAAAAATATTGATTTACGGCGAGGTAAGCCGATGAACAATGGATACAGCAGTAAAATGCAGGGAAAGGCAATTTAAAAAACGATAAAATCAAAGGAGGAAGAAATCATGGAAGGTATTACTAGTGAAGCGTTAATCTTGGCAGCATCAGCAATTGGAGCAGGACTTGCAATGATCGCAGGAATCGGTGCGGGAATCGGACAGGGCTATGCCGCCGGTAAAGGTGCGGAAAGTGTTGGACGACAACCGGAAGCCCAGGGGGACATCGTACGAACCATGTTACTGGGAGCCGCCGTAGCGGAGACCACAGGAATCTACGGTCTGATCATTGCCCTTGTTCTACTATTCGTAAATCCGTTACTTGGAATGCTTTAATCGTAGACAAAAAGGGGGCCCGGCCCCCAAACTACTCTGGTAGAAAGGAGGCATTTTAGATGCAGGGATTAGTAGAACTGAACGTGAGTTTGTTTTTTAACCTGGTGAACTTTTTGATCATATTTTTGCTTCTTCGCCACTTCCTATTCAAGCCCGTAACCGAACACCTGGAAGGCCGGAGAAATAAAATACAGAATGCCCTGGATGAAGCGGAAGAAACCCGGGAAGAGGCGAACCGCTTAAAGGAGCAGTACGAAGGCAAGATGCAAAACATCCGGGATGAGCGCAACGAAATCATTCAAAAGGCCACACGGTCCGGGGAATCCCGAAAGTCGGAAATCATCAAGGAAGCCCGGGACGAAGCGGAAAAAATCAAGGATCGGGCGGAAAAGGAAATGAGTCGGGAACGACAAAAGATGATCAACGAACTGAAGGATCAAACCTCGAGCATTGCCATGCTGGCGGCGTCCAAGGTACTGGAAAAGGAACTGGATGAACAATCCCATGAAAACCACATTCAGGAATTTATCAACGAGGTGGGGGATGTTAAATGGAAGAATTAATTGCAAAGCGCTATTCCAACGCCTTATTTGAAGTGGCTCTGGAAAGAGAAACCTTGGATAAAACCGGAGAGGAACTCTCCTTTATTACCGACGCCTTAGAAAAACACGAAGATCTGTTTAAGGCCCTGAAATCTCCGTTGATCAAACCTTCGGAGAAAAAGGAGATGATGAAAAACATCTTCGAAAAGCACCTTACCGGGGAAACCTTAAACTTTATCTATGTATTAGTGGATAAAAACCGAAGCAGCGCCTTGAAGGAAATCAGCGAGGAGTATCATAAACTTCTGGCCCGTAACAACAACACCATCCAAGCGGTGGCAACCACGGCGGTTTCCATGAACAAGGAACAAATCACAGAACTAACGGAAAAACTGACGAAAACTTCAGGAAAAACGGTATCCTTAGCCAATGAAGTCGATCCATCGATTATCGGTGGAGTGTTTATCCAAATGGGCGATAAGATCATTGACGGAACACTGAAAAGACGGCTGACAGAGATCGAGGACCGATTAAAAGAAGTAATAATATAGGATAGGGGTGATTGAAACATGAGTCTCAGACCTGAAGAGATCAGTTCAGTCATAAAAGAACAAATCCAACGATACGAAGATCAACTGGAAACCAAGGACGTGGGAACCGTAATCCAAGTAGGAGACGGGATTGCACGAATCCATGGTTTGGAAAAGTGTATGGCGGGAGAGCTTCTGGAATTTCCGGGAGAAATCTACGGCATGACCCTGAACTTAGAGGAAGACAACGTTGGGTGCGTACTTTTAGGATCGGACGAACATATCAAAGAAGGTGACACTGTAAAAAGCACGGGAAGAATTGTGGAAGTTCCCGTGGGAGAAGCGATGCTGGGAAGAGTAGTAAATTCCCTGGGACAGCCCTTGGACGGGAAAGGTCCCATCGACACCGACAAATACCGGGACGTGGAACGGGTGGCTCCGGGGATCATTGCAAGAAAATCCGTAGACGAGCCACTGCAAACGGGACTGAAGTCCATCGACTCCATGATTCCCATCGGACGGGGTCAGCGGGAGCTGATCATCGGTGACCGACAGACGGGAAAAACCGCCATCGGCATCGATACCATTATCAATCAGAAGGATACCGACGTAATCTGTATTTATGTGGCCATCGGTCAGAAAAAATCCACCGTGGCCCAAATTCAAGACGTATTGGAAAAGAACGGTGCCATGGAATATACCACCATCGTTTCCGCCAGTGCCAGTGAAATGCCGCCGTTGCAGTACTTAGCTCCCTACGCCGGTTGTGCCATGGGCGAGGAGTTTATGGAAAACGGCAAGCACGTACTGGTGATCTACGACGATTTATCCAAGCATGCGGTGGCTTACCGAGCCATGTCCCTGCTACTTAGACGACCACCGGGACGGGAAGCCTATCCCGGAGACGTATTCTACCTACACAGTAGACTGCTGGAACGGGCGGCTAAACTGAACGACGATTTAGGGGGCGGTTCCCTTACGGCCCTGCCGATTATTGAAACCCAGGCGGGAGACGTATCGGCCTATATCCCCACCAACGTAATCTCCATTACCGATGGTCAGATCTTCCTGGAGTCGGAACTTTTCTACTCGGGAGTGCGACCTGCGGTGAATCCGGGAATCTCTGTATCCCGTGTAGGGGGCGCAGCCCAGATCAAGGCCATGAAAAAGGTTGCGGGAAAGCTTCGACTGGAGCTTGCCCAATATAGAGAGCTTGCGGCCTTTGCCCAGTTCGGTTCCGAGCTGGACCAGGAAACCCAGAGTCGGCTGTCCCAGGGAGAGCGGATCATGGAAGTCTTAAAACAAGGCCAGTACCAACCCATGGCCGTGGAAGACCAGGTACTGATGATTTATGCCGTAACCAATAAATATTTAACGGATATCGAAACGGAAAAGGTTCAGGAATTCGAAGCGGGATACCTGAAGTTTATGAAGGAGACCTATCCCGAAATCGGCAAGGAAATTAAAGAAGAGGGTGTTCTTTCCAAGGAAACGGAAAGCAAGCTCAAGGACGCCATCGAAGAATATAAAAAGGATTTCAAACAGGAATAAACCCGGTCTTTGTAATAGGAGGTGAATCGATTTGGCTGGAGCAGGAATGCAAGATATAAAGCGAAGAATCAAAAGTGTGGACAGTACCAAACAGATTACAAAGGCCATGGAGCTGGTATCTTCAGCGAAACTTCGTCGGGCAAGACAGCGGGTGGAGGAAAACCGACCCTACTTCGAAAAGATTGAAGAGGCCATCCAGGGCATCCTTCCCCACACCAAGGAACTGCAAAATCCCTATATTGATCAGCGGGAGATTAAAAAGACCGGCTATATAGTCATTACCGGAGACCGGGGGCTTTGCGGCGGGTACAATACCAACGCCATTAAAAAGGCCCTGAACCATATGGAGGACCGGGAGGTATCGGTGATCGCCATTGGACAAAAAGGGGTGAACTTCTTTCGAAAGAAAGGCTACGACCTGGACGGAGAGTTCGTATCCATTTCGGAAAAACCCGTGTTTTCCGATGCCAAAAGCATTGGAAAGTTGGCCATGGAGCTTTATCAAAACGAGATGATCGATGAAGTGAATCTGGTCTATACGGAGTTTGTCTCCACGATCAATCATCAACCGAAACGAATCAAGCTCCTTCCCCTGGATCAAAAGGAAATTCCCGAGGAGGTCCAGGAGGAACGGGACGAGGTGATGACCTATGAGCCCTCGGCGGAAGAGGTACTGAGTTATCTGATACCGAAGTACGTGGAAAGCATGATCTACGGCGCCTTGATCGAAGCCTCGGCCAGTGAGCAGGGGGCAAGACGGGTGGCCATGGAAAGTGCCACGGACAACGCGGAGGAAATGATCGATGATTTGAATCTGAAATACAACCGAGCAAGACAGGCGAGCATTACCCAGGAGATCTCCGAGATCGTGGGGGGCGCCGAAGCTCAAAATTAATACCTAAAGACGAAATAGAGGAGGGATCGTATGGCCGAAGAAAATATTGGTGTTCTTACCCAGGTCATTGGACCGGTAGTGGATATCCGCTTTCAAAGCGATAAACTGCCGGAACTGCTCAGCGCAGTGGTTATCCAAGGTAAGGACCGGGTTGTTACGGCGGAAGTTGCCCAGCATATCGGGAACGACACCGTAAGAGCCGTAGCCATGACCGCAACCGAAGGGTTGGTTCGGGGCATGGAAGTAAAAAATACAGGACATCCTATCCAGGTTCCCGTAGGAACCGGAACCCTGGGGCGGATTTTTAACGTACTGGGAGAAACCGTAGACGAAAAGGGAGAGGCGAAGACGGAAAAATCCTCTCCGATCCATCGTGAGGCCCCGGCCTTTGAAGATCAGGACACATCCACGGAAATCTTCGAGACCGGTATTAAAGTAGTAGACTTAATCGCCCCCTATTCCAAGGGTGGTAAGGTAGGACTCTTTGGAGGAGCGGGGGTTGGAAAAACCGTTCTGATTATGGAGCTGATCAACAACATCGCCACGGAACACGGCGGTCTTTCCGTATTTGCCGGGGTAGGAGAGCGTACCCGGGAAGGAAACGACCTGTACTATGAAATGATCGAATCCGGTGTAATCGATAAGACCACCCTGGTGTACGGTCAGATGAATGAGCCCCCGGGAGCAAGGATGCGGGTAGGACTTACGGGCCTTACCATGGCGGAGCACTTTAGAGACGAAGAAGGACAGGACGTACTCCTGTTTATCGATAATATCTTCCGATTTACCCAGGCGGGGATGGAAGTATCGGCGCTTCTGGGTCGTATGCCCAGTGCCGTAGGATACCAGCCTACCCTGGCCACGGAGATGGGGGAGCTGCAAGAGCGGATCACCTCCACGAAAAAGGGATCCATCACCTCGGTACAGGCGATTTACGTACCGGCGGATGACCTTACGGACCCGGCGCCGGCAACGACCTTTGCCCACTTGGACGCCACCACGGTGCTGTCCCGGCAAATTTCCGAGCTGGGAATCTACCCTGCGGTAGACCCGCTGGATTCCAACTCCCGTATTTTGGACCCGGCCATTGTGGGTCAGGACCACTACGACGTAGCAAGGCAGGTTCAGGAAATTCTGCAACGGTATAAAGAACTCCAGGATATCATCGCCATCCTGGGTATGGACGAGCTGTCCGATGAAGACAAGGTAACCGTATCCCGAGCAAGACGGATTCAGCGGTTCCTATCCCAGCCTTTCCACGTGGCGGAGCAGTTTACCGGCATGCCCGGGAAATATGTATCCCTAAAGGAGACCATCCGAGGCTTCAAAGAAATCCTGGAAGGAAAGCACGACGAATTACCGGAATCCGCCTTCCTGTTTGTGGGAACCATTGATGAAGCCGTGGAAAAAGCCAAGGAAGCGTAGGTGATCGTATGGCTAAGAAATTTCAGGTAGAAATTGTAACCCCCAACCGAGTTTTCTTCGATGACGAAGTGGAGAAGTTTGTGGTTCGTACCACCAACGGTGACATCGCCGTACTCCGTGATCATACCCCCCTGGTAACCCCGGTGGAAATCGGGCGGGCGAAGCTGATCTTCGGGGATGAGGATGAGCGGGAAGCCACCATCTCTCCCGGTATATTAACCGTGGACGATTCCAAGGCCATTCTCCTTACCGATGCGGCGGAGTGGCCGGAGGAAATTGACTTGGACCGGGCGGAACGGGCGAAAAAACGGGCCAAGGAACGACTGGATGCCCAAAAGAAAAACGAAGTGGATGAAACCCGGGCCCAGGTCTCCCTTCGAAAGGCCGTCAATCGAATCGAGTTGGCAAAGCGAAAAAAGTAGATAAGAACAGGAAAAAAGATAACGAAGAAGAGTAAGCGGTGCTTTTCCTGTTCAAAAGATCCCCAAGATAAAGTCCTGAATCAACCAAAGGGTGAAGGATCGACGAAAAAGCATGGATAAAAGACAAAAAGCGTAAAGATCGAGGCATGTCCTCGATCTTTACGCTTTTTTGCTGTGGATTTTTGCTGTAGGCTTGTTACTGCACGATGATATCAAAATCCCCGGGGAGTTCCGGTTCCGAGGTTTCGATGGTTACCGTCATCTGAATGGGCAGGGCCACAATGACTTCGTACTCCCGGCGGATCCAGCCCATGTCCCGGTGGATGCCCAGGGGCAAAATCTCTTCGGGCAGCCGCTGCAGTCGAACGGCCCCGTCCTCCATTTCCAGCACCCCGGTGTACTGCTCTCCCTCCACTTCAAAATCGAAGGGGATCTCCTGGTGGCCATCTTCGATTAAAGGAAAGCGGTGGATCACTTCCCCCCGAAGGGTGACCACGGCCTCGGCCTCCCCTTCCCCTCCCGCCAGCAGCCAGGGAATGGAAAAGGTGGCGGCGGCGCTTAAAAGAAGAATCAGTATGATTAAAATGAGATCCCAGCGGGTCATCATTTTCCATATCTTTTTCATAAAATGCCTCCTAAAGTATTTCTCTGATCCCTACAATTATACAGCAGAAAAAAGCGATTGACAACAACAAGGATTTAAAGGAAAATGGGAGCGAGAGGAAAGAATCAACGGATACCGAAAAAGGGAAAAAACCACGTAAAATATAGAGGTGACACACATGAAGGATCGAAATGAAAAATCGGAACTGGAACAAACCCTGCAGCGGGGGATTTATGGTCCGCCGAAGATCAAAGGGGAAGAGAAAAAGGTGTATTTAGGCGAGTTTCGGGAACGGGTGATTGTGGCTCTGTCCACCGAGGAAGTCTTTTATGATGAAGGGGTGGCCGTGGCGGAGGAAGCCTTAAAGGATCCGAAGGCCCATCGACTGATCGTCAATCACAACAAACTGACCTCTCCATGGACAAGAAAATATATGGCCTTGGCCCGGGAAAACAATAAGGAGTACAAATCCTTTCATACCCAGGCCGAGGAAGCCATGGGCCTGGTGGTGGTCAGCCGGGAAGCGGTGAATCGGGAAAATATCCGGGTAAAACTACGGCTTTTGCCCGATAAATTTCAGCATTCGGAGCATAAAAAACTTTGCAAATCCTGCTACGAAGAGCTTGAAGCCAAGGCCCCGGACCGGGTGTCGGAGTTTAAAAAACTGGGGATGCTGGATAAACTGCTGGGCAAAACCTGTGGCGTGCCCGAAGAGGAACATGAAAAGCCCCGGGACCAATAAAGCCCAGGGCGTTGATCCGCCGAAAATGAACTAGGTATATTTTACCCAATTCCTAAAAAATCCCGGGTTAGGAAGGTTTTCATGGAAAAAAAACTTGCATTAATTCGGTTTACTGATAAAATGGTAAACAGGTAGTTTTGTGATAATTTCAAGGACAGGACATAATCGACATCCATTATGGATCAACACAAATTATTGGCAATAGAGACATAAAAAAGACGCAAAGACTCTTTGTGTCGATTTTGCGTATAGGAAATAGGAAACGAAGAATACGGAAAGATAGAAAGCGAGGCGTAATATTGGAAAAAATAATCGTGGAAAATAGCGGCCCATTAACGGGCAGGGTCAGAATAAGCGGAGCAAAAAATGCGGTGCTGCCGATTTTAGCCGCATCCTTACTTAATGATCAAACCTCCGTCATCGAAGACGTTCCTCCCTTACGGGACGTGGGCGTAATATCCGAGGTGCTGGAGAGTTTAGGGGCGACGGTGGAAGCCGTGGAAGAGGGAACCTTAAAAATCAGCGCCAAGGAGATCACCGGTCATGAAGCACCCTATGAACTGGTTCGAAAAATGCGGGCATCCTTTTTGGTCATGGGTCCCTTACTGGCCCGATGCGGAAAGGCCCGGATTTCCATGCCCGGCGGCTGTGCCATCGGAACACGACCCATCGATCTTCACCTGAAGGGCTTTAAAGCCCTGGGGGCCGAGGTACATATCGGTCACGGCTTTGTGGAAGCCAAGGCGGATAAATTGGTGGGAGCGAAAATATACTTGGATTTCCCCAGTGTGGGGGCCACGGAAAACATTATGATGGCCGCCGTGCTGGCAGAGGGGGAGACCACCATCGAAAACGCCGCGGAGGAGCCGGAAATCACCGACCTTGCCAACTTTTTAAACAAGATGGGTTGCAGCGTCCGGGGAGCCGGTACCGACACCATTAAAATCAAAGGGGTAAAAACCCTAAGGTCCCTGTCCCATCGGGTAATTCCCGATCGTATTGAAGCGGGCACTTTTATGGTGGCCGCCGCCATTACCGAAGGGGACGTAATGATTGAAAACATCATCACCGACCACCTCCGTCCCGTAATCGCCAAGTTAAAGGAGAGCAATGCCCAGGTAATCGAAAACGGTACCACGGTTCGGGTGATCGGCAGCAGGGATAAAAAGCCCGTGGATATTAAAACCCTGCCCTACCCCGGATTTCCCACGGATATGCAGTCCCAGTTCATGGCCCTGCTGTGCAACATCAAGGGAACCTCCATGGTGACGGAAACCGTATTTGAAAACCGGTTTATGCATGTCAATGAACTGAAGCGAATGGGGGCAAAAATCAAAATCGAAGGACGAAGCGCCGTAATTGAAGGAGGCCTTCCTCTTCAAGGAGCCCAGGTGAAAGCCACGGATCTTCGGGCGGGAGCCGCCCTGATTTTAGCGGGGCTGATTGGAGAAGGTCCCACGGAAATTGAAAATATCGAGCATATTGATCGGGGCTATGTGAATATCGAAAAGAAGTTTACGGATTTGGGGGCAACCATTTACCGGACCTTCGGGGAAACCCGGGATTAAGGCAAAACTTCAAGGATCTTCTATTTCCTTTTCATGAAAAAAAGTGTATAATTAGTAGTTGAGGAAATGAATCGTAAAGAAAAGAACACCTCGGATCGAATTGTCCAGGGAGAAATATATATTATGAGGAGGAACAGATCGGATGTTAGGTTTAGGAGCAGATATAGGGATTGACTTAGGAACCGCCAGTGTTTTAGTGTTTGTCAAGGGGAAGGGCATCGTTTTACAGGAACCTTCCGTGGTGGCTATTGATAAGTACACCAACAAAGTGTTGGCCGTGGGGGAAGAGGCCAGAAGAATGCTGGGAAGAACCCCGGGAAACATTGTGGCCATCCGTCCCTTAAAGGACGGGGTCATTTCCGACTATGAAATCACGGAAAAAATGTTGAAATATTTCATTCAAAAAACCATCGGAAAAAGATGGTTCTTCAAGCCGCGAATTATTGTCTGTGTTCCCAGCGGCGTTACCGGAGTGGAAAAGCGGGCGGTGATCGACGCCACCAATGAAGCCGGCGGCCGAATGACCTACCTCATTGAAGAGCCCATTGCCGCAGCCATCGGTGCAGGACTGGATATCTCCAAGCCCAACGGACACATGATTGTGGACATCGGAGGCGGCACCACGGACATCGCAGTGATCTCCCTCGGAGGGATCGTAACCAGCACCTCCATTAAAGTTGCCGGGGATGTGTTGGATGATGCCATCACCCGTTATATGCGCAAAAAACACAACATCATGATCGGTGAGCGGACGGCGGAGGCCATGAAGATTGAAATCGGAGGCGCCTATGAACGTCCCAAGGAAAAAGTCATGGATGTACGGGGAAGAAACCTGGTTACGGGACTGCCCATCACCTTAAAGGTCAGCTCCAATGAAATGCTTGCCGCTTTGGAAGAGCCGATTTTAAACATGGCCGATGCGGTGCATTCCGTGCTGGAAAAAACCCCGCCGGAACTCTCCGCGGATATTTCCAACCAGGGAATCATGATGACCGGTGGCGGTGCCATGCTTTGGGGGCTGGATAAACTGATTGCCGAGCGTACGGGAATTCCTGTACATCTGGCCGATGAGCCGATTTCCTCCGTGGCCAAGGGTACGGGACAGGCACTAAAGTCCATCCACCTATTGGAAGACAGTATGGAAAGTTCAAAAAATGCTCAACGACGGTAAGGTTTTTGCCGATAAGTAAATAGAGGGAATGAATTATTCCGGGCACAGGAGTAACAGGGACCAAAAGGCCCTTCCCTCTGTGCCCTTATGTCTTTTAAAGGAGGAGTTTTATGTTTCGAGGACTGTATACCGCAACCTCATCCATGCAGGTGAGTGAACGGAAAATGGACGTGACGTCGAACAATATGGCCAATGTCAACACCACGGGGTTTAAGCGGGACGTGATGATTTCCGAAGCCTTTCCCGAGGTGCTGCTGCATAAAATCAACGGCGAGCTTCCCAACCGGCCCTTAGGTCAGGATACCACCGTGAATGTGGAAATGGAAAACGGAGGGGTGACCCTGTCCACCGAAGGAGGATTTTTCTCTGTGGAGGGGGAACTGGGACGAAGCTTCAATCGATCCATCCGGTTTACCGTGGACGGAGAAGGATACCTTCGAACCTTCAGCCGACGGCCCAACGGAGAGCTGAACACCACCAACGGAAACTACATACTGAATCAACAGGGCGAGCGGGTACAAATTGAGGGGATGACCCCGGAAAATATGGAAATTGACGACCAGGGACAGCTGTTTGTGGGAGGAGAGTTGCAGGAAAGCCTCATCCAGCCCCGAAATCCCAATGTGATCGGCACCATTAACAGCGGTGTGCGACTGGACAAGGTGGCAACGGATTTTCTTCAGGGAAGTCTGGAAAACACCGAAAGTCCCATGCATATGGCCCTGGACGGAGAAGGCTTTTTCGTGATCACCACGGAAGAGGGGGAAACCCTCTACACCCGGGACGGCAGCTTTACCCTGAACAATCAGGGGCAGCTGGTAACCACCGAAGGCCATCTGGTACAGGGAGAAGCGGGTCCCATCACTCCCGGAGCCGGTGGTTTTTCCATCGGTGAAGAGGGCCAGGTCATGGTGGACGGCGCCGTGGTTAATCAGCTGTCACTGGCCACCATCGAAAACCCGGAGTTCCTGGAGAAATTCCAGGATAATTACTACCGGATGAACGAAGCCGAAGCACCGGAACTCGGCGCCTTTGAAGGAAAAGTCCTTCAGGGGTATTTGGAGGGATCCAATGTGAACACCATCCACGAGATGGCGGAGATGATCGCCAACTTCAGAAACTTCGAATCCAATCAAAAAGTGGTGTCCGCCTACGATGAGATTTTGCAGCGGGCAGTGAATGATATTGCCCGGTAAGGGAGAAAAATAGCCGAATAAAAATAAAGGAGATGGAATATGAGAGCTCTATGGACCGCCGCAACGGGGATGAAATCCCAACAGACCAATATCGATGTAATATCCAATAACCTGGCCAATATCAACACCACGGGGTACAAACGGCAAAAAGCGGAATTTAAGGATCTGCTCTATGCCAATTTACGAGGAG
>CAZTIJ010000015.1:0-21143 GCA_964613365.1 uncultured Clostridiaceae bacterium
AGGTAACTGTAGGCTCTTTGGGTTTCCATCATGGCTTGGGCCTGGGCCTGACTTTCGTAGGTTTTGGTGATCACCACTTCCGAGGCCCGTAATGCCTCGTCGATATCCCCCACCTCGAAACCGATGTCACAGGCCAGATTCCTCTGGCGGTCATAGCCCACAAAATCCACGGGGATAAAATTGTCTTCTTCGGGATGGACCAGGGTTTCATGTCCCTCGGCCTTTTTATAATCCAGTAGCGGCTCCATTACGTCGTAGGTCACCTTTAATCTTTTTGCCCCGATTTCCGCGGCCCTTTGGTTCTCGGCAACGATAATGGCCACATCATCCCCTACATGACGTACGTATTCGTCCAGTAAAAATTTATCGTAGGGGGATAGCTCGGGATAACACTGCCCTGCCCTGGTAAAGGGCGTCCTTTTTATATCCCTATGGGTCAGTACCATCTCCACCCCCGGCACCCTTCGGGTTTGGCGGTCATCGATGTTTTCAATTTTAGCAAAGGCATGGGGACTTCGAACCACTTTAATACACAGGGCGTCCTTTGGAGCGAGATCATCGGTGTATACCCCTTTTCCCTGTAGCAGGGCTTCGCTGTCGATTTTTTTGATGGAATCACTGACGTACTTCATGTTTTTGACCCTCCAGATAAGATTTTACCGCTTCCAACTGTCCCACGTACCCGGAGCAGCGACAGAAGTTTCCCTTTAAATAACGATGGATCTCCTGATCCGTGGGGTTTTTTACCACCTTTTCCAAGTACAGAATACTCATAATGGTCCCCGGGGCACAGAAACCGCATTGATCCACCCCTCTTTTCGCCAGCTCTTCCCGCACCTGCCCGGCTTTTTCCTCCACCCCTTCGATGGTGGTGATGGATTTCCCGTCGGCCTTTGCCGCCAGGGTCCCGCAGGAAAGCACGGCGATATCGTTTACATGAATGGTACAGAGGCCGCAGGATTCCGTCTCACATCCCTTTTTTACCCCTAAGTACCCCTCCCGTCTCAAAACCTCGGCCAGATAGTCGTCGGGGGCAATTTCCCACTGTTTTTCCTTTCCGTTGATCTTTACGTTAATTTTCATGGTCCGCCACCTCCTGAAGGGCTTTTTTCAACAGGACCTTCCCCATGGCCCTTCGGTATTCCCTGGTTCCTCTGCCATTGGTTCCGTAAGCCATCTCCTGGGCCAGGATTTCACCCGCCTGTTCCATCTCCTTTTCCCCGGGGTTTTTCCCCGATAAGTAGGCCCCGGTCTTCACCGCCGGCTTTCCCCGTCGGGGTCTGGCCCCCACCGCCACTCGGTAATGGCTGTCTACTCTGGAAAGGGCCAGGTTCAGAATCGAATAATCGCTGCTGGACCCTCGTAAGTCCTGAAAGCTGTAAGCTCCCTTTTCTTTTTTAATCCAGATTTTCTCCAGGATATCCCGTTCCCCGGGACCCATTTCCAGGAAATCCTCCAGTAAAACCCAGCCCCCTTTAAACAGCTTGACCCGGGTGTCGGTTGCCAACAGGGCCGTTATCAAGTCGGAAAAACCGTACCGGGAGTACACTGTGGCTCCCACGGTCACCATGTTTTTCAGCTGCATCCCCACAATATCCTCAATGGCTCGTTGAAAAAGGTGGTTGAAATCTTTGTTTAACTCTTCATGGAGCATCACCTGGGCAAAGGTGGTCATGGCTCCGATTTCGTAGCCCCCCTCCTTTTCACGGATGTAATCCAGATTAAGACTCGATAAATCCACGGCGGTGCCGATGGCCTTCGAGCCCAGCTTCAGGTAGGCCCCGCCGCCGATCAAGGCGTTGTTCCTTCGTTCCCTGAGCTTTTCATAGGCCTGCTCCAGGGTTTCAGGAAAAAAATATTTTCCTATGGTAATCATTTAAGAGCCCTCCACTTCCATTTCTTTTTCCATTCTTTCCCGTTCTTTTCGTTCCTCTTCAATGGACTTTTTCGGTAACACAAGGTTTAAAGTGAACACAACGATGGCGGCGATCACCACGGCGGAGCTTCCGAAAATCATCATAAACCACTGGGGAAACACCTCCAGGGCTTCCGGTACTTGACTGATACCGACCCCCAGGGCCACGGACAGGCCTACAATGGTGATGTTTCGAGTGGACAGTTCATCCTGAATGATCAGCCGAATACCGGTCATGGTGATCAGGGCAAACACCGTAATGGTGGCCCCTCCCAGTACGCTGTGGGGTATGGTGGTCATCAGGGCTCCCACCTTCGGCACAAACCCCGCAAGCAAAATCATGGCCGCGGCCAGGGCCAGGACAAATTTACTGATCACCTTGGTCATACTGACAATCCCCACATTTTGGCTGTAGGTAGCGGTGGGAAGTCCTCCAAATAAAGAGGCGATCACACTGGCCACTCCGTTTCCGATGATTCCCCCCGAGAGTTCATCATCGGTGATCTGGCGACCCATGCCTCCCACCGTGGTTGCGGAAAGATCCCCCACGGCCTGCACGGAATTTACCACGTACATAATGGCCATGGTCAGAATCGCCGAGGGATAAAATTCAATGCCGAAGTATAGGGGTCTTGGTAGGGCAAACCAGGCGGCCTCACCAATGGGGGTAAAATCCACCAGGCCTAAGGGCATGGCCAGCACATAGCCGGCTAAAATCCCTACCAGAATCGAAGCCAATTTCAGATAGCCCTTGGCGAACTGATTGCAAAAG
Organism: uncultured Clostridiaceae bacterium; assembly: GCA_964613365.1. Lineage (GTDB taxonomy): Bacteria > Bacillota > Clostridia > Peptostreptococcales > T1SED10-28 > Isachenkonia. Next base: position 2,688 of record CAZTIJ010000015.1, read on the forward strand.
AGCACCACCAACAGGGTAATTAGGGCCACCAGCCAGTTGGTATAGGACCCGTACCCCGGCTGCCCCATGCCCCCTGCCATGTAGTTCACCGCCGTGGGATACAAAGACAGTCCGATGGTAAAGACCACGGTGCCCGCCACCATGGGAGGGAAGTATTTTCGTATCGGTTTAATAAATATACCCACAATCACCGCCACTACACCCCCAATCATCTGAGCGCCGAGAATCGCCCCAATGCCGTATTGACTTCCGATGGCGATCAGCGGGGGAATATAGGCAAAACTCACCCCCATAATCACCGGCAGACCCGAGCCGATTCGATAAGCGGATTTTGCCCTCCCCATGGGGTACAGCTGAATTAAAGTGGCAATCCCCGCAACAAACATGGCGCTTTGCACCAACAGGGTGGCGTCCCCGGTACCGAGGCCCACCACCCCGGCAATGATAATGGCTGGGGTGATATTCCCCACCAGCATGGCCAACACATGCTGGATTCCCAAGGGAAAAGCCTTGGCAATACCCGGCAATCCATGCAAATCAAAGACTGAACGACTGCGCAACTCCGTACTTCCTCTGTCCATTTTTACGCCTCCTAAAATAGTTTTTTATATCCTTTTTTCCATAAAAAAAGCCAGCCCAAAAGAATTTCTTCTTTTGGGCTGACCTTTTAAAGCAAAACCACGGTTTTCTTTAAATCTTGTTCAGCGTTTATTTCGTTGTCGGTCTTTCTACTGCCCGATGGAAAAGTCAGCGGTTGGCTTCTTTTCCACCTTGATAATATTATAACATAGCAACCGAAAACCTGTAAAGACGATATCCTAATCTTCTAACAATTCTTTCTTTGGCCTCGGGAATTATTTCAGGGATAACACCAGGGATTCCCGATCTTCCCGAATGTTCGTCTCCACCTTGGTCAGATCACAGGCCACCTCCAGAACCTCGGTAAAATGTTCCTCCAGCTCTTTTTTTATCTCTTCGTACAGGGAGCGGCGGAAATAGGATACCAAGGTGATATGTTTCGGATTGGCCGACAGCTTTTTTTCCATGGGGGTTAACATCTCCTGAATGTTTACGGAGATCTCCTGCCCTTGAATAAAGACTTGAATCTTCCGGGGGCCTTTCCCGGTCCATTGCTTCAACACCCCCGCCGTCCTCTTTTCCAGCTGTTTTTCCAAGGCGGTTTTTTCTTCCTTTGTGGCCCATGTATTTTCCTTCAACCCTTTTCGCCGGTGATCTTCCCATAGCTTGGCCCCGATGGTGGTGATGACCTTTATTAACTCTTCCGGATCCATGGGTTTTACCACATACTTTATCACTCCCAAATCCATGGCTTCCAAAATCCCCCCACTGTCCGACAGGGCCGAAGTGATGATCACCGGAGTCTCCAGGCCTTTGTTTCGTATTTCCTTTACCATTTGCATCCCGTCCATCAAGGGCATTTTCAGGTCGGTAACCACGATGTCGATTGGTTCCCGGTCCAATTTTTGCAATCCCTCGATGCCGTTTTCCGCCGTAGATACCTTGCCCAACCGTCTTTTTAAAAAACGGGTAAGCTCGGTTCGGGTTTCGGGATCATCCTCGATGTACAGTAGGGACAGGTTCGCCAAAACCCCCTCCCTATAACGGCTCTTCTGCTGATTCATTACCTTTGCCCTCCTTTGGGATTTCAAGAATCACCTGAAATCCTTTTTCCATGTTTTCGGCTCCGATGGTTCCCGATAAATGGTCCTCCACAATGGTTTTGGTAATATACATCCCAAGACCGGTTCCATGCTCTTTTTCCTTTGTGGTAAAATACCGTTCATAAATCCTTGGAAGGTCTTCCCGGGACACGCCGCCGCCCCAATCCCGGATGAGGATTTTCACTGCCACCCGGTAGTCCAGGATTTCGATGAGGATCCGCCGATGTTCCTTTTTTTCCCCTTCCACGGAATCCACAGCGTTGTGCACCAGATTGAAGATCCCCTGGGAGAAATAATTGCCATAGCCTCGAACCAAAAACCCCTCTTCCCCGGTTTTCTCTTCCATCACCCTTTCTTTGATATCCACGGTGATGTCCCGAAGACGAATGGGATCCTTCAACAGTTCCACCGTGGAACGGATCAGCCGTCGAACGTCAAAGGTCTCTTGTTTCTTTTGGGGCTTGAAAAAGTAGCGAAAATCATCAATGGTTTCCGACATTTTCACAATCAGCCTTCGGGATCGCTTCCTGAAATCCTCCATTTCTTCATTCTTAAGTTCTCCATCCCCATGGGCTTCGGCTACATTGGCAATCATCAGATTCAGTTGATTTAAGGGCTGCCTCCATTGATGGGCAATGTGGCCGATCATCTCCCCCATGGCCGCCAGTCGGGACTGATAGAGGATGATGCCCTCCTGCCGTTGATTTTCTTTTACCGCCTCCGCCACCAGGACCTGGAGTTTTGCCATGGTTTTTTTCGAGGTAATATAGTACACGAAGAAAACCACCGTTGCCAGGCCCAAGCCCAGGGATAGGACCAGGAGTATGCGGATGACTCCCTCTCTTTGGGCTTCCAGGATCCCCCGGTAATCGAAGATGAAGTTTCGAAGATCCCTTTGTTCCTGCAAAACCTCCAGCTCCACTAAAATCTCCTCCATCTCTTCCCAACGATGGGGGTTGATGTTTCCCAGGGTCACCACGGGATATAGACTGTACTCCAGGACCTGTTCTTTTTGAAATTCATTATAACCTCGAAACGCTTCCCCGGACATCCTTTCGGGATCGTGGAAATGAAAAAGGATCTTCTCTATGATCTCCTCGGGATTTTCCAGAGCGTATTCCCATCCCTTTAGGCTGGCCTCCTTAAAGGCATGGACCCGTTCCGGGTTTTCAACCGCATAGTCCCGATTGGTAAACAGACTGTCCCCATAAAAATCGATGCCGTAATCAATGGGCTGTACCCTTCGAAGGGCCACCCCCCTACGCTCCCCTTGGTAGGGAATGGTTCCTAAATAACCGGGAATCACATCAAAATCCCCCCGGATCAGATCCTCGATGGAAAAATCATAATCCCCGGAAATCTTCGGAAGTCTGCCGGGGTCCATGCCCTCCTGAATAAGCATGGCCTGGAGTTCAATATCCAACAAGTCATTTTCCCGCCGGCCAACCGTAAGGTCCATAAAATCCACTAAACCCTGATAGGGGGTGTCCTCTTTCATATAGAATTCCACGGGACTCCGTTGAAAAATCGAAGCCACCACGGTAAAGTCGTAGCCCCTTTCCCCATAGATCAGGATATCCGAGGCTCCGATACCGAAATCCGCTCGGCCCTCGCCCACTTCCCTTGGGGCGGAAATCACCTCCTGATTTTCATCAAAACCGCTTCGGATCCTTAGCGCAAAGCCCGCCTCTTCATAATAGCCTTCCCAAAGGGCGGCGTAATAACCGGCAAATTGAAACTGATGATCCCATCGTAGCTGCAAAGTGACTTCCTCTTCCCCGTAACTGCAGGACAGGGCCATGACCAGCCATAGAAAAAGACTTAGGATCCAACACTTCTTCCCGGGAGCCCTTGTTTTTCTTTGTTTGTCTTTATCCCTTCCGGTCTCCTTCTTCAACGGATTTTCTCCCTCCTTCTGCCTTCTCCTGCCGGGTTTCTTCCATGGCTACAATCTTTCGCCTTCCTTTTTCACCGGCACTTTCAACCGATTCCGTCCTCTCTATTAATTATTATTCCATATTTACCGGAGAAAATCCTGCCCTTTTTTCTTTTTCTGATAGTTTTATTTTTTGCCCTGGGCCAGGAACCGGTGCATTCCTTATTCCTGTTTGCTATTTTGCAACAAAAAAAGACCATCCTCCAATAAGAATGGTCCTTGCCACGATGTCAGTCAATGACGAAATAAATCTTCAAACTCTTCGTAACCCTCTTTGGCCAAATCCTCCTTCGGTATAAACCGTAGGGCGGCGGAGTTGATGCAGTAGCGAAGACCCGTGGGTTCCGGTCCGTCCTCGAAGACATGGCCTAAATGGGAATCCCCGTGGAGGCTCCTGACCTCGGTTCGAACCATCAACAGCTTTCGATCTTCCCGCTCCACGATGTTTTCCTCCACTAAGGGCCTGGTAAAACTGGGCCAGCCGGTTTTGGAATCATACATATCCCGAGAACTGAATAGAGGTTCTCCCGATACGATGTCCACGTAAATACCCTCTTCCTTGTGGTCCCAGTATTCGTTGTTAAAAGCGGGCTCCGTACCATCTTCTTGGGTCACCCTATATTGCAGAGGCGTTAGGATCTCCCGTAGTTCTTCATCGGAGGGCTTTACAAAGCCGTTGACTATACGGGGCACTTGATACTCCCGTTCCTCTCCCCAGACTTCGTCTAAAAACTCGTCCCGCCCCGAGTTTCTTGTATAAAAACCATAACGGCGGGGGTTTTCTTCCGCATAATTCTGATGATACTCCTCCGCCCGGTAAAACTCCATGGCGGGCCGGATGGGAGTTACCAACGGTTGGTCAAAGCGTCCCGAGGCTTCCAGGGCTTCCTTCGACTTTTCAGCCAGTTCCCGCTGGTCATCATCATGATAAAAGATGGCGGAGGTGTAGGAATATCCCCGGTCTACGAACTGCCCCTGGTCATCGGTGGGATTGATTTGCCTCCAGTAAACCTGTAGTAAGGATTCGTAGGAGATCCGCTCTTCATCATAGATGATCTCCACGGCCTCAAGATGTCCCGTACCGCCGGCGGTCACCTCTTCATAGGTGGGATTCTCCCGATCCCCTCCCGTATATCCCGAGGTCACGTCAATTACCCCGGGTAACCTTCGAAAGGGGGGTTCCATGCACCAAAAGCAGCCCCCGGCAAAAGTGGCCACACTATAATCCTCCCGGTTATAAACGGGATTCGGGCCTATAAGCCCCGGCTCTTCGGCGGTTTCTCCCCTTGAGGAAGCCACGGCATAGAGGGATCCCAGCAGTACTATAAAAACCAACAGCAACGTGATTTTCTTGTTCCTTTTCATGGGAAAGCCTCCTTTGTTTTTTATCCTTAGCATAATTATACCACTTTTTGTATAGGATAGCCATGGTTTTTGATAATAATTATCAATTGATTCCGTCGGAGAACTCCCCGCAGCCTGTTTCAAAAATATCCTCCCATTCCCCCGCTTTCCCTTGTAATTTTTTCCTTTGTCTATTACAATGAAAACAGTTGTCAAGTTTGGTTATGCATGTAGATAGGAAAGGATGATACCCATGGAATGCCAACAAAATTTCGGAAAAAACTTCAAATCGGAAATTCGAAATAGTAAGCCCTACCTTATTTTAGGGACGGTGATGTATCTGATTACCATGACCGTTGCCTACGGGATCATGTCCACTTTCCAGGGGGCCACCTTCTCACTGGACAGCCGGATTATATTCACCGCCCTTCGGGATTACCTGGTGATACCGGGAATCTTTGTACTCTTTTCCTTTACCAAGGCCCTCTGGAATACCCGTAGAAAAAAACAGCGGGACTCCTAATCGGGCTCTTAAAGGATGTTGCTGCAGAATTTTTATGGTTCCCCTGTGAAAAACCCTGGTCCCAGGGTTTTTTTTTGCGCCATTTTATTTGACAAAACAGAAGATTATCGATATACTGAAACCAATTATAAATGCAAACCAATTGCATTTAATCCATTGTAAAGGAGTGCGTTCAATGAGTCATATTCATATTCCCGACGGAATAATTCCTAACCTCTGGTGGATTGCAGGCTACATACTCACCGCCCTAATGCTTTTTATTCTGATCAAAAAAGTCGACACCCGGGATATCGGAAAAAAAGTACCCTTAGCCGGGATGGCGGCGGCCATTATGTTGGTGGGAATGTCCATTCCCCTGGGTTTTATCCCCCTGCATTTCAGTCTGGCGGTTTTGGTAGGTATTCTGGTGGGTCCCAGTATCGGTTTTATTGTGGTGTTTACGGTGAATCTGATTCTGGCCCTGTTCGGCCACGGAGGGATCACCATTGTGGGGCTCAATACCTTGATCATCGGCTCCGAGGTAATCATCGGCTACTATCTGTTCCAAGCCCTGGTTAAAAATTGGGGTCGGACCAAAGCCGCTGTGGGAGCAACCATTGTTGCATTACTGGTATCCCTGACATTGATGGTGGGGCTTGTGGGCGCCACCGTCGGTCTTCCGGAAGCCTTACCCCACGATCATCATCACCATGATCACGATCACCACCATGAGGATGAGGACCATCACCACGATGAGGACGAAGACCATCACCATGATGAGGACGAAGACCATCACCATGATCACGATCATGATGAAAGCTTTATCGAAGCGGTGCAGGACCTTGATTACTTTCTTTTAACCGGTTGGGCTGCCCTGATCGGGATCCTAGTGATCGGAATCGGTCTTGAGGCCACCATCACCGCACTAATCGTCCGCTTTTTATCGAAGGTACGACCGGATTTACTGAAACATTAATCTCGACCATGGCAAAGACCGGCGACTCCTAAGGGAGCGCCGGTCTTTCTTTGTTTCTTCTGTCCTTACATGGATTTTTCAGCTTTGTTTTTTTCATCCTTATCTCCCTTTTTCCCCATCAGGAAAAGGCTTTTATCTCCCTTGCTCTCATAGGCCGCCTTCAATACATAGATGCTTCCGGTAAAAAAACCTAAAACCATCATGGCAGCCACCCAGATAATAATCCTGGAAATTTTTTCTTCCCTCAGTACGATCCATATGGAAAAGAGAACAAACCCCACATAAAGATCCACAAGAGAAACCACGCCCCAGGGATTTCTCAAAAGAGCGCCGCCGTCCTCGGTGAAGCTCCCCTGTATAAAAGCATTCCCGATCACAAGGCTCATGGAAACCACTCCCAGCCATCCCAATATTTTAATCCATTTCATAACCGGACTCCTCCCTTCACCCTTCCTGTTTTTCTTCTTTTCCGTCACCCCCTATTGAAAAAGATGTTTGAGCCATTCCATCGGTTTATAACCGACCATACGGGGCCCGGAATAACCCATCACTTTTTTCATCCGGTGCCTCATATCCTCCCGGTAACAGTGGGTCCGGCATCGTCGGCAGGAAGTTTTCTTCTCGTTGTATCGGCAATTTTCAAGTTTCTTATGGGCGTAGCGCAACAAATCCCCACATTCTTTACAGGGAGGGCGGCTCTCCCCGTGTTTTTTTCCGCAGTAAAGACGGATCATAACCGCTACCACATTTTTTTCCCTTTCAATTCTGCCCATACCCATTTCTCCTTTTACAATCTGAAGTCCAAAAATAGCAGATTTTCATTCCCCATCATGGTTTTTCCATGGACACCCCTTAGTTCTTCCCTCAAACCCATGACCTGATTGAAGGGTTCCATCCCTACTCCGGGGGCCTGTCCGGCGACCAGACGCATCAGCAGATTCTCTTTTTTCTTCGGGTAGAAGTTGACCTGGAGTTTTTCTTCTCCGAGAGCTTCCTTCAGGTAAAGCAGGGCATCATCCAGGCCTCCGATTTCATCACAAAGCCCCTGATCAATCCCGTCGATTCCGGGCCAGATTCTGCCCTTGGCCACCCCTTCCACTTCTTCCTTTGAGAAATGCCGTTCCTTGGCCACTTTTTCCTTAAAGCCTTCATAGATATGATCAATTTCTCTCATGATCAATGCTTCATCCTTTTTATCCCGTTTGCGCCATACAGACATGATATCGGCATAATCCCCTTCCTCTATTCCGTCATGATTGATGCCCCTTTTTTCCAAAAAGGTTCTTAAATAAAACAACATGGTGATCACACCGATGGACCCCGTGATGGTACTGCGCTGGGTAAAGATTTTCGTTCCCGGTATGGAGATGTAGTACCCTCCGGAGCCCGCCACCCCGGTTTGTACCACCACTAGGGGTTTTTTCTCCTTCAGCTTAAGCAGTGCCTGGTAGATCTCCGCTGAAGCCGTGGCGGAGCCTCCACCGGAGTTCACTTTAAACACTACTCCGTGAATTTTTTTATCCTCCCTTAGGGCTTCGATCTCCTTTACCATACTGAAGTCTCCGATGGCCGGCCCCATCATTCCCCTTTTCTGGCTTTCCCCGTCAATGATGTTTCCGTCAAAACTCAATACCCCTACTTTTTTCCCCCGGCCGTAGGATTCATCCATCACATTAATTTTTTCCTCTTTTACTTGATCGATCTTCCATATACGAAGCAGATCCTCCCGGTAGGCGATTTTCGTTATGATGTTTTGATCCAGCGCTTCCTCCATTCTTAAAGACTTACCCTGTTTCAAACCTTCAAAAAAGTCTTCCGGTAGGGATAAATTGGCCACCACCCTTTCCTCCAGGGTTTCGATGATCCGTTTTAACACCAGACCATAGGCTTCCCGTTGCTCCTTTTCCATCTTGTTTGTCCGAAAGGAATCCCCGGCCCCTTTGTATTCCCTTCTACGATAAACCTCCACTTTTGCTCCAAAGCGGTCCAACAGTCCTTTGTAATAATTACGCTTCATAGAGGAGCCTAAATGCATGACGACACCGTCCCGGGGCATCAACCGATGATGACAGAAGGAGGCTATGAAAAGCTCCTTTAGTTCATAGGATTTGGCATAACAGTAAAGGGTTTTTCCGTGATTTCGTAGTTTTTCCAGCCCCCTGCCCAGTTCCTCCAATTGACCGGGATAAATTTTAAAATCGGGATCCAGGATTAAATAGATCTTTTGCAGGCTTCTTTTCTTCAAAATCCGCTCCAGGATAACCTTCCAGCGATCCATGGAAAACTCTCTGTCCTGATCAAGAATGGGATTGGTTTTGTATAGGTTCTTGGACTCCACCACTTGACCTTTTAAATGAATCTTGACATGTTTCATAAAAACCCTCCTTATTGTTTATCTGTAACACCTTTTATATATTATATTCCATACCTATACCCTTTTTCCCTGGAAAATTCCCTTCCCCCTCCGATTAATTTTACGGGTCCGGTGGATATCTCCCGTGACTGACTTTCTATGGGCTCCACTGGGACCATGCTCTTTTAGACCGTCCTCCCATCAACAAACACTTAATGTATACAAAAAAGAGAAGACCGTCGTCTTCTCTTTTTTCACTGTGGATGTTTTTTGTGGCTACATCGCCTTTTATCTATTGGCGTTTGCGAATAATGTCCTTTTGAGATTGCGGCAGTCCCCGAAGATATTTCGCTTCATAAACCAGCTGATCCCGAATACTGCGGTATAGATCCAGCACTTCCCGGTATTCTTCGCTTTCCCGATGGTACCGATTGCCCTGTCCATCCTTCAGGTAACTGTTGGTAATTAACGGCGCCCGTTGATGAATGGAGGATACCGCTTCTAAATGGAGGGGCTTTTCCTTATTGGCCTGTTCCAAAATCAGAGGGGCTAAAAAGGAGGCATTTTTCAGGGGTTTTTCCTGGGAAATTCCGGAATAATTGGACCATAGGATATAGGGTACGGTATAAAGTCTCAAGTCATCCTGAAGCTCCTCCGGGGGTTCCTCCCCGATTAATCCCAACTCCCGGTAAATATGGTAATTGTCTCCGAGCATGGGCAGGTGATCGCTGAAAAACAGCACAAGGGTCGGTTCCTCCCAGTCCCGTAGAAACTCCACCAGTTTTTTCAGGGCTTGGTCCGAGTGATAGGTTCCGTCGGTAAATATTTGCAACATTTCTTCATGGTCTTCGTCCAGATCCGTGTCAAAATCGATAACCGGGGAATTTCTCCTTTCATTGTAGGGTCCATGATTTTGCATGGTTACGGTGAAGCTGAAAATCGGCTCCTCGGTGGATTGCAACTGTTCAATCAGCTCTTCGGTTACCACATAATCGGATATAAAGGGTCCCAGGGTCTCGGCCCCTTCCAGATTCTCTTTAAAGGTGGTCTGTTGAAAGCCCAACTGAGGATATACGGTGTCCCGTTGATAATACCAGGAATGATAGGGATGAAGGGCATGGGTTTGATAGCCCGCCTCCCGGAACAAAGAAGCCAGGGAGGGCAGGGGATAATCAATTTCTTCCCGGTAGACCATGTGCCAGTCATTGGGATAGTTTTTCAACGTAAGCCCCGTTAAGACTTCAAACTCCGAGTTCGCCGTCCCTCCTCCGAACACAGGGACGTAAATGTCTCCATGGATGCTTTCCTCCTTTAGACCGTCAAAATAAGCGATGGGGTTTTGGGAGTACTCCACATCCAGCTCCTTCACATCCCAGAAGGATTCACTCATGATAATGATCACATTGGGATCCTTTTCCTTGACCTTTTTCTTTTCCTGTGGCTTTTTCCCGGATTCTTCTTCCGGGACCAACTGCCCTTTGATTTCATCCCAGCCCACGGGTCTTTCCTCCCCATGGCTTCCAAGGGATCTTGGCAGGGAGTAAATAAAACCCAGTTCCCAGGGGCTATGACTTTCTGCATAAATCCCATTTCCGATCATAATCAATGCGAAGCAGAGTAGGAAGGATACCGCCCCATGTTTTTTTACCTCTTTATAGGAAACACCTTCGAACCATTTTTTCATCAGAAAGTACCCCCCGACGCAAAGCGGTAACGTCACCAGGGCTAAAAGGATCCAGCGAAGAGTGAAAAACTCGGGAAGCAGTACCCATAATTCCCGAAACAAGAAGAAATCATTGAGCATAAAGGGCACACTGCGAAGACTGAACTTATTGCCGTTTACAATCCCGATAATGATACTGAACATCAACACAAACCATACGCTGATATCCAGTCTTCGAAATAAATGGACAAAAAACAACGTTAACCCCACCAGCACCGTGAGGTTCAATAAAAACATAAAGGGATGGTTGACCAGCCATGTTGCCACCGAAGTGATTTCCGTTCGAAAGAGATATTCACTTAAGAGGATGGGTACGATCATAATCAACGTGATTTTCAGTAAATATTTATGGGGTGTTATCATGATGGTGCACCTCTGTTTCCGTCAGTTTATGGAGGGTACTCATGGAATTTTCCTTTAACTGTAATTTTATCACTTCTGAGAACTTTTTTCAATAATCCATTGTTCTTCATCCATTCGCCAACCCCGGGATTTCATGTTATAATATAATAAAATGTACATATGCGCTTTTCACCCCCGGGATTTCCTTTAAAGGAGGCCTCTTCCCATGAAGCAGGAATCTGTTTTATCGCCGAAAAAAAGATATTACTACCAAATGGACTCTATCCATGATGCCGTGAGCCGTAAAAAAATCCGGGGACCATTTCTGGTCACCCAGGTCTCCACCCTGGAGCTTGTGATCGCTTCTTCCCAGGATCTCCTTGCCGTTGAGGGAATCTATACCTTTTTGTTTCGCTTTGAGCAGATTCCCTACAATATGATGGGAAAGGTCAGGACCAAAACCCGACGGGGAGAGCGAATGGAGTACATTATGGAGCTCATCAATCCCAGCAATGACTACCGTAAAACCATAAAAAATTATACGGAAAAACAGGAATGATTTTTCAAAAGTGTACCAGGGGGTCAGACCCTATGGTACACTTTTTTCGTACCCCGGGGTCTGACCCCTGGCTCATGAACCCGGGCACAGAAAAGCCGCTAAAGAATGTTCTTTGGCGGCTTTACTTGATTTCCAGTTTTTCTCCGACAACATAGTTCTCGAAGGTTCCCGCAGGGGCTTCCAATACCCGTCTGGCCCCCTCCACGGGCATAATGATTTTTCCCGGTTCCACAGCCCTGCGCCGATGGATGATGACGTTTTCCTTGCTAAGAAACAACACATCGATGGCAAAGCCCATGAAAAAGGTATGTACACTGTTGCAGGGCTGAATCAGCAGGACATCGTATTTCGGTGTTCGTTGAAACATATAACCCAGCAGTCTTTTTTTGAAAGTATCCGCCACATGAACCTTCAGGGTTTTGTTCACCGTAACGGGAATGGTTTTTTCCATATTACAAACCTCCCGCAAACATGTCCATCATTTGAATCACTACCGGTCCCAGAATGATAATAAATATGGCGGGAAAGATGAAAAATACCAAAGGAAAGAGCATCTTCACCGGTGCCTTCATGGCCTTTTCCCGAACCACCTGCTTTCGGTGTTCCCGAAGGTTGTCGGATTCGATCCGAAGCACCTTGCCAAGACTGACCCCGAGCTCATCGGCCTGAATGATGGAGGTGATAAACATGGAAAGTTCCTCCACTTCACAGCGGTTGCTCATGTTTCGAAGGGCCACCTTCCGCTCGATCCCCATTCGTATTTCCTTTAAACTTTTTCCGAACTCATCACAAAGATCCCCCCGGATATTGGATACCACCCGGGCCATGGCGCCGTCAAAGGAAAGCCCCGCCTCCACGCTGACGGTAATCAGATCCAGGGTGTAGGGAAGGTCCCTAAGGATCCGCTCCCTTCGGGCGGTTACTTTTCTCGAGAGAAAAAAATTGAAAAAGACATTGACAAACAACAGCATGAATAAAAACAGGAAAAAAGCGAACATCAGGTTTTCCGTTTCGGTGTAGACCAGAGCCCCTGAAGAGGAGGCCACAATCAGCATCAGCATCCCTTTAATGTAAAGCCACTTTTCCTTGTTTCCGCTTTTCAACAGGCCGGCGGATTCCAGTTTCCGTTGAAACTGTTCCACGTTTTTTGAGGGAGTGGTCTTTATCATCATTTTGGTAATCCCTTGATACACCGGTTTTAGCATCCTTTCCATAAAGGATTTATGCTCTTTGTTCTCCTTGGCAGGATAGCCCTGCTCCTGAATGTCATATACCCGTTTTTCTATGGTAAGCTTTTGTTTCCCCAGGACCAACAACAGTCCGTAGATCATTAGAAACACGGATAAAAATAAAATCATGACGATGAGATATACCATTTCCACCCCTCCTATAAATCGATATTGATGATTTTTCGAATAAACATGATGCCCATCAGCTGACTGATCACGGCCCCTCCCACCATAACAAGCCCCAGGGTTTCGGTGAACAGGGTCTCCATATACTCGGGATTTAAGGCGTAAATGGCAATCCCCAGTAAAATCGGAAGCAGGGTTACAATCACTCCGGAGAGTTTTCCCTGGGCGGTTAGGGTTTTCACTTCGTTTCGAATGGCCTGTCGGGAGCGGATGGTCTCGGAAATGTTATCCAGAATTTCCGCCAGATTTCCGCCGATATCCTTTTGAATCAAAATCGCATTCATCATTAGGCGAAGGTCCTCGGACTCCATTCTGTCCATTAAATTCTGTAGGGCCTCTTCCTCGGAGATCCCCAGGCTCATTTCCTTTAACAGCTTGTTAAATTCCTTGGCAAAGGGACCACCGGTTTCCTTGGTGACCACGGCGATGGACTGTAAAAAGGAGTACCCCGCCTTCAAGGAGTTCACCAAAATATTGATCCCGTCGGTCAGGTGGTAATCAAACTCTTTGATCCGGGCCTTTTTCTTATGGCGAATAATCAACTTCGGGGTATTCCAGATCAGTAGCATGATCAAAAGGGTTGCCAGAGCGCTTTGCAGAATGATATAGATGAAAAAGCCGAAAATCGCCGAGGACAGAAGCTTGATGATAAAAAGCTCTTCCAAGGTCATGGGGATATCCGCCTGGACCAGCTCCCACTCCGTGGCTTTGGCTTTTTTCCGGTTCCACTGCATCTTCGGTACCAAAGACGACAACAGCTTAATCATCCCGGTTTTCTCGTAGCGGCCTTTCTCTTTGGTTTTTCTTTCCTTCCGTCGGTACTCCATATTTTTCAGTCGGTCAATGGGCCGCTCCCGGTCAAAAAGCATAAAAAGCAGGGCGATGCCAAAGATCCAGGTGGAAAGAAATGTGGTTAGGGTTATTACGTACAGCATTATTATCACCTTCGGTTCTTTATTTTTTCCTAGGCCAATAAATCCGTGGGAATATTAATTCCCTGCTCCTTCAGTCGTTTAACAAATTTCGGCATGATCCCCGTGGAAACGAACTCCCCCTTCACCTTCCCTTTGTTGTCCAGGCCCTGCTGTTGAAAAACAAAGATGTCCTGGAGAATGATCACATCCCCTTCCATCCCCTGAACTTCAGTAATATGGGTGATTTTTCGGCTGCCGTCCATCAGTCTGGACTGCTGAACAATCAAGTCGATGGCCGAGGCCGCCTGGTCCCGAATGGCACGAATGGGTAAATTCATGCCCGACATCAGCACCATGGTCTCCAGCCTCGATAACATATCCCGGGGAGAGTTGGCATGCCCCGTGGTCAGGGATCCGTCATGACCGGTGTTCATGGCCTGAAGCATATCCAATGCCTCTCCGGAGCGGACCTCTCCGACGATGATTCGATCCGGCCGCATTCGAAGGGAGTTCTTTACCAGATCCCGTATGGCGATCTCCCCCTTTCCCTCCAAGTTCGCCGGTCGACTTTCCAGACGTACCACGTGATCCTGGGGAAGCTGAAGCTCCGCCGCATCCTCGATGGTAACGATCCGCTCGTCATGGGGAATGAAGTTGGACAGTACGTTCAGGGTGGTGGTTTTCCCGCTTCCCGTACCGCCGGATACCACCACGTTCAGTCGACCTTCAATACAGATCCTAAGAAGTTCCGCCATCTTCGTATTCAAGGTGGCAAAATTAATCAAGTCCTCCACTTTGAAGGGATCCTCGGAAAACTTCCGAATGGTGATGGAAGGGCCGTCGATGGCCAGGGGCGGAATGATGGCATTGACCCGGGATCCGTTGGGAAGCCGGGCATCCACCATGGGAGAACTCTCATCGATCCGTCTTCCGATGGGAGCCACGATTTTTTTGATCACATGAAGAACGTGATTATCATTTTTAAACTTGGCATCGCTCAGGGTAAGCTTTCCGCTACGCTCCACGTAAACCTTGTCGGCGCTGTTGACCATGATCTCCGTTACCTGCTCGTCGGCCAGGAGTCCGGTGATCGGTCCGAAACCGATAATTTCATCCAACAGTTCCTCTTTGATTTTCCTTTTTTGGTGGGTGGTCATGTTCAGGGATTCTTCCTCAATATGCTTATACAAAATTCCGTTGATCTGTTCTTTCAATTCCTCGTTGGAATCCGCAATATCGTTAAAGTCAATGTCCAGGTCTTCAATGACCCGGTTTTGAATCTTCATTTTCAGCTCCACATAGGGATCCATTTCCGGCGCCTGACTTTTGGGTTGTTTCTTATCCGTCGGCTTCTCTTCTAATCGTTTGATCAGGGACATCTTTTCACCTCTATTCTACAATGGTGCTGCACAGGGCTTCAATGGCTTTTTCGATTTTCGACTTTCCCAGTCTTCCTTTGCCGGCAAAGGGTTCCCCCCGGTTTACGGAAAGACTGACGGTTTTTTCCTCATCGGGAATCATGGCATGGATCCCCTCCTTAAATACCGCCTCCACATCCCCTTTGCTGACCCCGAATTTCGTGTTGTATCGATTGATCACCAGCTTTACTTTGTTTTGGTCATAGCCCAGGGACTCCATTACATTAAGACCCAGCTTCGTATTTTTCAAGGAGGCGATTTCCATGGTGGACACAAAGAAAATACGCTCCGCATGGTCCAGGATGTACAGGGTGTTGTCATCGAAATTGATTCCCGTATCCACGATGATGATGTCATACTTCGGTTTTAACACCTTTAGAATTTTTTCAATGCTGGATTTACTGATATACTCCGCCGCTTCCGGTTTTCCCGGCGCAAAGAGCATATCCAGGTTTTCATTGTATTCGTAAAGATAGGGTTCGATTTCCTGATAGGTGTTCAGTTGTCCCTCATCCACCAGGTCCAGAATCGTTTGTTCGTTGTATTTGTTGACTAAAATGGAAATGTCGCTGAACTGCAAATCCAAATCCATCAACAGAACCTTTTGCTTTTTCTCCCGGCTGAGGGTGATGGCGCTGTTTAGGGAGAGTACCGACTTTCCCACCCCTCCTTTGGAGCTGAAATAGGTCAACAGTTTTCCCTCCCGTTCCTTTTCTTCCTTCACGGGAATGTTTTTTTGCATTTCCCGGTGCCGCTGATGGGTGGTTTTGATGGTCTCCACCAGGCCTTCGTAGTTAAAGGGCTTAATGATAAATTCCTTGGCCCCGTGAAACATCGCTTTTTTTAAGTACTCCGCCTCTCCTTGGACCGACATCATAATCACCGCAACTTCCGGGTATTCCTTGGCGATTCTTTCCGTGGCCTCCAGACCGTTTAATACCGGCATATTGATATCCATCAGAACGATATCCGGCTTCACCCGGGGAATAAGGTCCAACGCCTCCTGACCGTTCCCGGCGGCCCCCACCACGTCAAAGGTCTCGGCTTCCAGGCTTAAGGTTTTTTTTACCACCTTGACGATATCTTCCACGTCATCGGCTATTAAAATTTTGATCCTTTCCATAGTATCGCCCCTTACTCGTCCGCCGCCGGGATTTTCAGCACCCGTCCGGTTACGATCAAACTTCGGTCTTCAATATTGTTGGCTTCTTCAATCAAAACGTATTTCCTATGGTCCCCGTAAACCTCCCGGGCAATGCGAAACAGAGTGTCTCCCCGCTTTACCCGGTAATAGGTGTACTTCTCTTCTTCGATTTCTCCCTGTTGATCCGAGTCTCCGTCGGGACTTCCTTCTTTTGGGTTTTCCCCTTCTTGATCCTCTTTTTCATCCTCGGCTTCCTCTTCTTCTATCTCCCGGTCCTCTCCGGCTTCTTCATCCTCATCCAAAAACACCCCTTTATGATTGAGGCTTAACTGCTCCCACTGGGCTCCTTTCGTATCGGGGGTGTCCTCATCCTCCAAGGGTCTTAGGGCCACGTCAATGCTTCCCACGTTTTCCGCCAGGACCAGAACCTCCACTTGGTCCACGGGCACCGCCAGGGTTAGCAGAAAGCCTCCCGGAACCTCGGAACCCCCACTGCTGTCCTCCCGGTTCATCTGCTTATCGATGGCCAAAACCTCCAAACGCTGTAAAAACATTTTAGCCATTTCCGGATTGACCTTTTCTTCCTCCTCTTCCCTTTCTCCGATATAGACCACCACATCCACAAAATCCCCGGCTTTAATCAGATGGGCCACTCCGGACCCTCCCGTTACCCCGATGGACAGGGCCCGGTGATTTTCAGGGATTCGAAGGCTGAGTTCGCTGTGACTCTCATCCACCAGCCTCTCCCGGTAAAACCCTTCGTTTTCCAGAATGGTTTCCTTGGAATACTGGCCCACGATCCCCTCTCTTTGATTCATGTAATTGTTGAATACACTGTTTTCTTCCACTTCCATTTCTTTGACCATACTCTCTTCGATCAGGGTACGGGGAGGAATGGTCTCAGCCGCAACCAAAACCCGAATTTTCTCGGTTTCCGCCTGGGGAGTCTCCAGGCTGTTCAAGTACATAAACCCCAGGGATGCGGTCAGTACCGCTAATAAAAAGGCGATTAAAATTAGTTTTTGCTGTGTGCTTTTCATACTTTCACCTCTATCTCGTCAGTTTTGCACCGTAGGTGCCGGTGTTCTCTAAATCCTGATCAATGGTTGCACTGGTTACAAATTCCACAAAGCGACCGGTGATCTCCGTATGGCCCCCGGCATTGGCCACATCCTCCACATAAAACTGGCCGAAACCCACCACCAGCAGTTCATCCCGACCCTCCGGTTCCACCTCATCCACTAGAGGAATCGTCCAAAGCCGTTTGGAATCCCGACTGAAGTTTTCAAAATTGGAGTTTTCAGCGTTGATGTAATTCCGAATGGCACTGGTGGCCCCGGCCATATTTCCCGGCTCCGTATCAATATAGTCCCCTACGGAAATGGTTCCCCTATGCCCGTACAAAGCGTTATCTCTAAATATGCTGGCACCGGTGCCTCCCAGGGCCACGGCTCCGTAATTTCCGTGATAACCGTCTCCAGCCCCGGCCTTTAATACCACGGTGTCTCCGTACTGAAAAGGAAATTTCTCCACCGCAAAGGGTCGGACCCCTTGGTCCACGGAGCTGGCCGGTCCGATCACCGCCTTGGTGACCGCTCCGGTATCACTGCTTAGGATCCCCAGTACCGGAGCGAAGAAGTGTTTCACTTCTTTTATTCCTGTGATTTCAATACTTCGATGATCCTCTCCGATAATAACTTCTGTATCCGTTGTATCCACGTTGTTTTTCTCCAAATATTCCAGGGCCGTGGCTTTGGCGTTTTCCGGATGATTCGGAAGCTCCAAGGTCGCTGCCAGTACCGCCGAGTCCAGGGCATTGGAAAGCTTCGTCCGCTCCGCAGACACCATGCCGATGTCCACCACCAAGGCGGTAAATCCGAGAAGCACCACCATCACAATGGATAACAGTATCGCAGCACTTCCTTTATTGTCCAGTTTTTTCATGTTTTCACCCCTCATTCAATTCGCATGGAAGATTCTCCACTAAGATTCACACTGCCGCCGAACAAAATACCGATAAAAGGAACCGTCATTTGGTAATCGTAGTCTACAAGCACCCGCAGGGTCTCCCCCGAGGTCCTAATACTGCTATTCGGTTCAATGGTAATTGCCATCCGTTCCTCTCTAAGACTAGGACTGGTGGAAAGA
>CAZTIJ010000016.1:0-20675 GCA_964613365.1 uncultured Clostridiaceae bacterium
GTTCCACCAACAGCTGGCTGTTAATTCGGTGGATGATTTCGTAAATCTCCGGAAGCAGTTTTTTGTAAAAGTCCACAGGCCATTGTTCCAAGGCTTCCGCCATCAGGGTGTGATTGGTATAGGCTAGGGTCTTGGTGGTCACCTCCCAGGCATCCTCCCAGCTCAGTGCCTCCTCCGTGGTTAACAGTCTCATCAACTCCGGTACCGCCACTGCGGGATGGGTGTCGTTTAACTGAATGGCATGAAAAAGATGGAACTCCCGAAAGTCTTCGTGGGTTTCCTTATATTTATGGATCAGATCCTGCAACGAGGCGGAAACAAAGAAATACTGTTGTTTCAGCCGTAAGATTTTTCCTTCCTCCGTGGAATCATCGGGGTATAGCACTTTGGAGATGGCACTGGCTTTTATTTCCTCTTCCAGGGCCCCCTGGTAGTCCTGGCGATTAAAGGTTTCCAGGTCAAAGGCTTTTTTCCCGTGGGCTTCCCACAGTCTCAGGGTGTTGATGGTGTTTTTTCCGTAGCCCACAATGGGCATATCGAAGGGCACCGCCACCACCTCTTCATCATGGAATTTCACGGTAACCGCCCGATCCCGTCGTTTTATGGACCAGGGGTCACCGTCCCGGGTCCAGTCATCTCCTTTTTCCACCTGAAAGCCATTGTTGAACTCCTGTTTAAAGATGCCGTATTGATACCGGATTCCGTAGCCCATTAAAGGGTAGTCCTTCGTTGCGGCGGAGTCCAAAAAGCAGGCGGCCAGTCTTCCAAGGCCTCCATTCCCCAGGGCCGCATCCTCTTCCTGTTCTTCTAAGACTTCGAACTCAATGTCCTGCTCCTCGAGAATCTCTTCTACCTGATCCTTGATTTGCATATTGATCAGATTGTTGGTGAGGGCTCTTCCCATCAGGTACTCGGAGGAAAGGTAATAGGCTTTTTTCGAATGGGTAAAGCGCTCCTCGCTTTGAATCCAGTTTGGGGCGATCTCCTCCATTACCACCTTTGACAGGGCGTGATACTTTTCCTTTTCCGAAGCCTTCTCCATGGTTTTTTTAGCCTCTGTTAATAAACGGGCCTCCATTTTTTCTACAAGTGTTTCTCTGTCCATATTATAACCTCCCATAGGTCTTGTTCAAATCATAGATTCTTCTTACCAGATCCTCCATCAGTTGATGCTTTTCCATTCGCCAGTCCCAGTTGTCCCCGAGTGTGGAAGGGATGTTCATCCGAGCCTCATCTCCCAGGTCTAAAAAATCCTGCATGGGCGCCACGGCAATCCTCGATACGGAACTCCAGGCCCCTCGAATCATTCCCCAGGGATAGCCTTCCACCTGATCCATCTTTAAATATTTTTTAGCAAAGCCCAGCTCTTCTTCGGGGATATTTTCCGACCATCCCTTTACGGTATGGTTGTCATGGGTGCCTGTATAAACCACGGAGTTCTTAGTATAGTTATGGGGCAGATAATCGCTTTCCTCCCGGGGGTCGAAGGCAAACTGCAGTACCTTCATACCGGGATAGCCGGAATCCTTGATCAGCTGCTCCACTTCCGGAGTAAGGTATCCCAAATCCTCGGCGATAATCTTCAGATCCCCCAGTTTTTCTTTGACGGCTTCAAAGAGTTCGATCCCCGGTCCCTTGGTCCACTGGCCGAAAGTCGCCGTATCCTCCCCGTAGGGCACCTCCCAATAGGCTTCAAAACCTCTAAAATGATCAATTCTCAACACATCATAAAGTTTGAAGCTGTGCTGGATTCTTTTGATCCACCATTGATAGCCGCTGTCTTTCATGCGTTCCCAGTCATAGATGGGATTTCCCCAAAGCTGTCCGGTGCTGGAAAAAGCATCGGGAGGGCAGCCGGCCACGGTGATGGGCTTTAAGTTTTCATCCAGTCGGAACAACTCCGGGTTTTTCCATACGTCGGCACTGTCCTCGGAGACATAAATCGGGAGGTCTCCAATAATTTCAATGCCTTTTTCGTTGGCATAGGTTTTTAATCGATGCCACTGACGGTCGAAGTAATACTGGGTGAAAATCCAAAAGAAGATCTCCTGCTGATGGTTGGCCACAAAGGTTCGCACCGCATGGGATCGCCAATTACGATACTCCTTGTCCCATTCCAGCCAGGATTTTTCTCCGTGGGCTTTTTTGATTGCCATATAAAGGGCAAACTCCTGCAGCCAGCTGAAGTTTTCCTGATAATAGGCTTCCAGGGTGCCCCTGAGAACCTCCCGGCCTCGCTCATAGGCCTTTCTCAGGAGGGCTAATTTTTCTTCGTATAAATGGAGGTAATCCACCTTCTTTGGATCTTTATTCAGATTTGCCTCCGCCACTTCCTCTTCCCTTAAAAAGCCCTCCCTTAACAATTCGTCCAGATCGATGAAATAAGGGTTGCCCGCAAAGGCGGAAAAGCTCTGGTAGGGAGAGTCTCCGTAGCCGGTGATCCCCAGGGGCAGAATCTGCCAGTATTTCACCCCGGATCTTTCTAAAAAATCCACAAAATGATAGGCTTCCTTTCCAAAATCTCCAATGCCGTACTCCCCCGGTAAGGAAGAGATGTGCAGTAAAATTCCGTTTGAACGTTTAAACATAAGAACCTCCTTATTTTCCAATACTTCCTCCGGGATTCTCACCAGGCTTAGATCTTATAATGGATATTGTGAACCCTTCCCCCGTCATTGATGATTTTAAAATCAATGCTTTCCAGGGAGCTGTGGGGGTTTTTCACGGCTATGTCGTAGGTGTCTTCCCGGGGCCTTATGGAGATGTGCATCCTTTCTTGATTCTTTCCCTCGATGCTGATCCCGTCATCATCATACAAAACATGTTCTCCCCCGTTTCTTATATAGGCCAGCACCTCCAGTTTTCCCAGGCTTAAACGGGACACCTGGTTTACCGCCTCTGCCAAAGGAAGCATCTGATCCGGTCGGAGAAAGAACCGTAGATAGTCCAAGTCATAGAATACCTTCTGGGGACCCTCCGGAGCAATGTGTATCTCCGTTGCCTCTTCCCGGAGGGTCACCCGGGCCATTTTTTCCGGAAGGTCCACCAGTCTATAGGATTGGTTCTGTTTATGGATGGGAGCAAGCATCAGCTCCTTACCGATTAAGAGCTGATCCTCCATGGCTTCATACCCCTTGGGGTACTGAAAGGCCAAGGGTTTAAAAAACAGCTGATGATTTTCCACCGCCTTCATATAGGTGGAGTACAGATAGGGAATTAATCGGTAACGGCATTTCAGTAAACTTCGGGAGTGCTTCAGCACTTCCTTTGAGAAGGCGTAGGGTTCCTGGGGTCGGGTATCCAGGGCCGAGTGATTCCGAAGCAATGGGGTGAAGGCACTGAACTGAAGCCACCGGGTCAGCAGCTCTCCGGAGCACTGTCCGCCGAACCCACCGGTATCCGCACCGATGTAGTAGAATCCGCACATATTAATGGAAGGCATCATCCGAATATTTTCCTCCAAATGGGTCCACCAGGAGGCATTGTCTCCGGTCCATATGCCCCCGTAGCGATGCATACCGATGGTGGAGGCTCTGGAAATTAATAAAAAGCGTCGGTTCAAGTGTTTCTTTAAACCCTCATGGGCGGCCCGGGTCATATAATCTCCATAAAGATTATGTACATCCCGATGAAGATGTTTTTCCCCCTCAATGGTGTGGTAAAAACGTTGATGGTAGTCTTCATCATTTAACAGATCGGCAAAGGTATCCTTCAACCGGAAAAATTGATGGACATTCAAGTTCTTTCCCCGGCACTCCGTGGCCAGGTCCACCGCTTTTTCAAGATTTTTTTCATCATAGAAGATTGCCGGCTCGTTCATATCATTCCAGACCCCTTCGATGCCCAACTCCGTTAAGAACCGGTATTGGTCGCCGAACCATTCCCGCGTTTTCCTTTGTAAAAAGTCGGGGAAATGAACCTTCCCCGGCCAAACCGCGGCAACGTAGGGGGTGTTTTTATGGTCAAGACAAAAATGGTTCCCTTTGACCCCTTCCTCATAAATATTATAGCCCGGCTCGATCTTTACCCCGGCGTCAATAATCGGCACCAGGTAGACCCCTTCTTTTTTCAGTTTTCCCGCAAACCTTTTAAATTCGGGAAAACGCGATTTGGAAACCGTGAAGTTTTTAAAATCCTCCATGTAGTCCAAATCCAGGTATATGCCGTCCAGCGGCAGATCTTCCTTCGTAAACCGCCGATACACTTCTTCGATTTCTTCTTGGTCCTTGTATCCCCAGCGGCTTTGGAAGTAACCAAAGGCCCATTTCGGAGGAATATAGGCTTTCCCCACGGCTTGAAGAAATCGTGAGACGATTTCCTCCGGGGTCTCTCCGGGAATTTTTAACATTCGAAAGTCTTTTCCGTGGATTTCAATGGAAAAAATCCGCTCATCGTGAAATCCGGTATCATACACCACTTCCCCCGGAAAATCGATGAAATAACCGGTCTGCCCCTGTTCCGTTACATGGATAAAAAAGTTGTGGGCCCCGTACAGTTCATTTTTATCTTCGGTATGATTGGCCTCATCCCGACAGTAGGACCGAAACCTTCTGCCCCGGCGGTTCATGCTTCCCAAATGTTCTCCCAGGCCGTAAATCCGGTCCTTGGACGCTAAGTCGATTTTCAGCAGGGTGGGCTCTCCCGAAGTGATTTCTAAGGGGAACCGGATGTTTTCCTGCTTTCCCTTTTCCAAAACCGCTCCGGTGTGCACCGGAGTTCCGAATACAAATTCCTCTATTCCGTTTTTTTGCCTTAACGATTTCATGTCACTGCCTCCTTTAAGGAAGTTCTGGGGATAAACCCGGTTCACCATCGGCATTTCTTTCTCTTTATGCAAACGATTGCCTTCTTTTTTTTATATAATATCACACTTTTCTTACTTTTGTAAGGTACATCGGAAAAATCAGTCCTCCAGTACGAATCGGGCACTGCCCAAAATACCTGCATCATTTTTCAACTCGGCAATCCTAATTTCCGTGGGATTCTGTGCCTTTACATAGGTCATGGTTTTCGTCATTTGTCGTAGCGCCTGCAAAAACACGTCTCCCCGTTCGCTTAGACCGCCGCCCAGGGCAATGACTTCCGGATCCAAAATATTGATCAGATTGGCCATCCCCACGGCAAGGTAATAGGTAAATCGTTCCAAGGCCTTGAGAGCTACGGGATCCTCTCTTTCTGCGGCATCAAAAATCTGCTGGGGGGTAAGGGGCTTTTGTTGAGCCCGCTGAATCTCCCTTAAGTCCGAGGCCTCTCCGGCATCCAGCAGACGTTTTACATACTTCACCAGGGCCGTGGCGGAAGCGAAGGTTTCCAAGCAGCCGTTATTGCCGCAATTACAATCATAGAAATTATCTCCCAGGATCATATGACCGATTTCCGTCCCCAGATAATGACTGCCGTGAAAAACTTTTCCGTTGATGATCACGCCGGCCCCGAGTCCCGTACCCAGGGTCAGTAACACCGCGTTGGTGGTGTTTTTCATTGCGCCGAAATAAAATTCTCCCAATCCCGCCAAGGAGGCATCGTTTCCCACCTTCACCGGTATCCCCAAACCGGACTCCAAAAACTGTTTCAGGGGCTTTTTTTTCCAGAACAGATTGTTGGCAAAAACCACCTCTCCCTTTCCGTTGACAACGCCGGGAACTCCGATCCCAACACCGCAAACCTCTTTCCCCTTTATTCCCTGTTGCCTTAAGATGTTTTTTACTTCTGTCTGGATCACTGCCAGCACCTCTTCGAAGTTCTTGGAAGCCGGGGTTTTTTTCTTGGTTTTCCTAAGGATCTCCCCCGTCGAAGAAACCAGTCCGAACTTAATGCTTGTGCCCCCTAAATCAATGCCGATCATTTTTTGTTGCCCTTGATCTTTCATCATCATCCTCCTAACCCTGCTAAATTGATGTGCTTATTATATCATATTTTCTTCTTAAATTCTTTTTTGAAGATCCCCTTTACTTTTTCCCGGTTTTGTTTTATAATATATTTTGTTGCAGATCATAAGGGACTGTAGTTCAGTGGGAGAATACTTGACTGGCAGTCAAGGGGTCAGGGGTTCGAATCCCCTCAGTTCCACCAATCGAATAACTTTGAAATTTGAGTCTTATCGGAGGTTTCCGGTAGGCTCATTTTTTATGCATTTATTGCATTTTGTTGGCAACGTGTTGGCAACGCGCACGCAAATAGACGTAGGCAAACAATAGCATTGTAAAATAGCAAACAAAAAAAGAGTGCCGAGGCACCCTTTTATTCTAAATTTTCCCTATGGTCTTTCAGCAGCACAAACTCAAAGCCTTCTTCCTGCAACGCTTCAATTCCCCGTTTAACCCCTTTGGCCACATCGCTATGGGGATGATTCATATGAAAAAGCATAATCGACCCGGCTTCGGCCCGGATCATGGCTTCGTAGATTTGATCCGCCGTAAAGGTGGCGCCCCCATCCCCGAGTACATTGTAGTTCACCACGGTTTGGCCTAAATCCTTGGCGATGCTCACCGCCACCTCGTCGTAATAGGCGGTGCCCGAGCGAAAAAACTTCGGTCCCTGTCCCGTTATTTCTTTGATCCTCCGGTGATTATCATACACTTCTTCGTACACCCCTTCAACGGAATCGGTTCCCGGGATTCCGTAAGCACTTTTTCCCGTTACGGATAAAGGCTTATGATCCTTTCCATGGTTGGCAATATCAAAACTGGGATGCTTCCACAGCGTTTCTAGGACTTCGGGATGGTTATCGATCCATCCACCGCTGATAAACAGTGTTGCGGGAATTTGATTTTCTTTGAGGTACTGAATTAGGTTCCCGTCGTAGCCACCGCCGCAAGCGTCAAAGGTAAGGGCAATGACCTTTTCCTCCGTATCAATTCCGGTCTTAACCCCCGTTACCTCTTCTCCCCACTCCTCGGGAACCTGTCCCTGGTAACGGGCTGCTATTTCCTCTACCGAGGGCATCTCCCCGGATTTCTCTTCTTTTTCTTCCTCCGACCCCTCTTCCTTCGGTGCCTCTTCCTTCGGTGCCTCTTCTTCGACGATCTTTGGGCTTTTGGTATCCTCAACTTCCTCTGCCCCATTGCCACAGGCCCATAGAACCATACTTACCGTCAATAATAGGACGGCGACGACTCTTTTATCCATAGAGCCAGCACCGAACCTTATGTCCGTGTTCTACTTCCTTAAGCTCAGGAAGTTCCTCTTTGCACCGCTCCATCACTTCCGGACATCGTGTGGAGAATCGGCAACCCTTGGGAAATTCCGTGGGATGGGGCACGTAACCTTCGATGGTATCAAGATATTCCAGCTTATCATCAATCCTTGGGATGCACTTCATCAGCCCCTTGGTATAGGGGTTTTTCGGATTTTTAAACAGCCGATGATTGGTGGTCTCCTCCATGATTTTCCCACAGTACATCACACATACCCGGTCCGCCATTTCTGCCACCACCCCTAAATCATGGGTGATCAGTAGCATGGCCATACCGTCTTCTTTTTGCAGTTTCCTCAATAAATCCAAAATTTCCGCCTGTATGGTCACATCCAGGGCCGTGGTGGGTTCATCGGCGATTAACAGTTTCGGATTGCAAATAATGGCCATGGCGACCATAATCCGTTGGCGCATGCCGCCGCTGAACTGTCCCGGAAACTCATCATAGCGTTTTTCTCCGTCGGAGATTCCCACCCGTTTCATCATTTCAATGGCCTTTCGTTTGGCCTCTGTTTTCGTGGCTTTTTCATGGATCACCAAAGCCTCCGCCACCTGTTCCCCCACTTTGATCATGGGATGCAGGGAGGTTAGGGGATCCTGATAGATCATACTGATCTCTTTTCCCCGTAAAAAACGCATCTGTTTATCGCTCTTTTTCAGCAGATCGTCCTCGAAAATATCCTGGCGGTTTAGCAGGATTTCTCCGGAAACAACCTTCCCCGGAGCATCGATGAGACCCATGATCGACATGGAGGTAACACTTTTTCCACTGCCGGATTCTCCGATGAGGGCCAACACTTCCCCTTGATTGATGTGAAAATCCACCCCGTCCACGGCGGGCACCTCTTCCTTGTCAATGAAAAAGTAGGTTTTTAAGTCCTTGACCTGTAATAATTTCATAAAAACCCTCCTAGTTTTCTTTCAGCTTTGGCATTAGCCTTGCCTTTGCACCCTTCAGCAATAGAAAGATCAAATAATAAAACAATGCCAGGGTCACGGTGAAGAGTGTGAACACCACCCGGGCCTGGTCCATATCCAGCTGATTGGTGGTATAGATGTAAATCAGGTGATATCCCATGCCCTGATAATAAAACAGTCGCTCTACAATGATCAGACTGGCAAACATCATTCCCATGATCATAGGAAACACCGATAAAATTTCAAAGCCGATATTTTTCATCATATGTTTTTTTAAAATCTGAAAATAGGAGCAGCCCTTTCCCCGGGCGGTGACAATGTAGGCCTTTTCCTGAAGATTTTCGATGGTATTGGCCGTGACCCGGGAAATATAGGCCCCGGGCAGAACACTGATGGACAGTATGGGGAAAATGCTTTGGTACCACTGCTCGTCCCCTAAAAAATGAATGGGTCCGATCCCTAAAAAAGCAATTTCGTTATAGTATAAGTAGATCGCCCCCAATTGGATGAGGCTGATGGTTAGTACA
Organism: uncultured Clostridiaceae bacterium; assembly: GCA_964613365.1. Classification (GTDB taxonomy): domain Bacteria; phylum Bacillota; class Clostridia; order Peptostreptococcales; family T1SED10-28; genus Isachenkonia. The sequence continues at coordinate 8,641 of CAZTIJ010000016.1, forward strand.
TCGGGAATCGACAGGGGAATATAGGACTGGAGAAGCTTAAAAGTTCCTGCGGTCCGTTTTTTCCGGCTATCGATGATTCCTTTGGGGATGCCGATCAGCAGGGCGAACAGTGTTCCGAAAAACAACACCACGAAACTTAAGGAGAAGGCCTGCCGCAGCATGGCAAAGGGGGTGGTACTCATAATTTCCATGGTAAGCACTTCTCCGCTGAAAAAACTGCGGAAGTTTTCATTAATGCTCTGTTGTATTTCCTCGAAGGGCATGTTCCAGTGAAATTCCCCATGATGATACTCCACATCAAAATCCATAGGAAATCCGGTTACAGCAATGACTACGGCTAACACAATGACGAGAATCAGTGCATGATAGATTGCTTTTTTCATTAAATTGATGGTCATTTCTCGATTCATAGGGACCTCCTTTTAGTTTTGTGGTTCCTTCAAATGGGGATTCATGGTTATACTGTCCACAATGATTTGTCCCATGTTCTCCATATACTGAAAATTAACGGCGTTAATATCCGCTTCCTTCCGGTTGATATAGGTATAATAACTACTGCCGAATCCGAGACTGAACTGAGAATTCATATTCATTCCGTACAGGGCATGGGAGGTTGCCCCTCTGGCCCACCGCTGAGAGGCATCGAACATACGATAATCTATACCCAGTTCATTCAGCCTTTGGCTGAGGCTGCTTCGCATCAGATAACTTCGATCACTGCGTTTTTGCCCGTGCATGATGTTGATCTCTAGCTGGTTCAGATCCTTATCCCCGATAAAGCCGATGTCGATGTAATTGTAGGGAAAATCCGCCTGTTGAAAGGTTCGCTGGGAGGCCGTATACTGATGACTCCCCCGCAGTCTGAAGGGGAACAGACTGTATTCCCCGTCCCAAAATATAAACATCACGGTTTTTTCCAAGGGCTTTTCCATGGAGGACAGGACCCGGGCAATCTCTAAACCTGTGGCTGCAGACGTGGCGGTAATGGCGGGGGCAAAGCCCTCTCTTCCCCCGGTATGGGCGCCATCGTAACGGGCTCCGATAATGATCATTTCCGTGGGTCCTTCCTCTTCCCAGTTTTCCCCCGGTAATACGGCGGTGATGTTTCTTCCCGGATAAGTAGGAAGCTTCGGAGGCTTCATGAAGAATCGCATCTCCAAATCCCCCTGGTCCAAGGTCTCTCTAAGGCCTTCCAGGGGAATAATTAAGGTTCGGTTTAAACTGTAGGTATCGATTAACTCCTCATCGTATATATCCGTGTTCAGTACACCCAAGTTGTAAGAAATCCCCTGGGGATCATTCTCCGTGATAAAGTTATGGGAAACCCCATGGACCATCTGGATAGAGCTTTGTCCCCTAACAAAAAGTTGACTGAGGACCTCTCCCCGTTCTTCAATGTCGATTATGGGGACATACTCCTCTTCGTCGCTAATTTCCACCATGGTATGATCCCGGTCGTAGGTGATGGTTTTTCCGTGAAACTCCAACCATCCCTCCTCGTTTAACTGTTCCTCCCGGGGGTCCATAATATTTTTTGCCACCCCGGGAATGATAAAGTCTTCATTGATCTGCAAGGTTTCCGTCCCCTCTTCCCGGTACACTTCAATATACGCTTCCTCGACGATCAGTCTTTCATAAAGCCCTCCGGATTCGTCCAGGGCATTGAACTCTTGGGTGTAGCTGCCTTCCCAGGGTTCAAGGTCATAGGATTTCAACGTGTCTAGAATATAGTCTCCGCTCATTTTCCCCCCTTCAAACCCTATTAACCGCCCCTCATATTTTTTGTCGGTCAGCTCCTGTACATGGGCCTTTGCCCGCTGCACATTAAAGTTGTATTGGCTGGCCTCGGCAGGGTAGGCAAGATAACCCAGGATCAGGAAAACCGTAAGGGTTTTTCCCACCACCGGTCTCCAGTGATGTTTCATGTTCCGCAGCTGCATCCAGTAGATCTTCGGTGATGCCATAAAAAATCCCCTCCGAATGAAGCTGACAATCTGAGAGTTCCGTTTTTGAAATTCAATACGAAGTCCTTCCCCCGTTAAATTGAAAGCGGTCACTCCCAGAAAGAAGGCCGCGGCAGGGAACAGCGTAAGCCACATACGGTCGGGATATAACCGGATTACCTCCGGGGCCCTTGCCAGCATGCTTCCCCATTCCGGTTCAAAGGCCATTTCGAAGTTCCCTTCAAAGGCCATGGCTAAAGGCATTCGCCTGGGGCCCACAAAAACCGTCAGTACGCTTAACTGAGCCAGCAGGAAGAGCACCATGCCGATTTCTATAAACAGAAAGCTTACCACATGGGGAATGAGATGGGGCAGCAGGTTTTGCACCCCGATCTGCCATGGGTTTTTCCCCACGGCCACTTCCCCTTCGATGAAATCCTCCTCCATAATCAAGGCGGTCTGGTCTTCAATCATTGAAGCCAGTTTGGACCACCCCACAATGGTTAAGACCACGGCAAAGGCTATAATGGCACGATCCATTTCCAGATTTCTAAAGTAGTTGATGTTTAAAATTACAAAGGCGATCAGCAGCTTGGGTATGGTTGTAAAGAAGTTATTAAACATATTGATAAAAAGGGATACGGATTTCACCCCCATCCCCGCTATTATTCCCAGGGGCAGGGCCACCAAAATTCGTAGCATAACTGTGAATATGGCAAGCCGAAGGGTGTTTCGGGTACCGTAGACTATACGGGTGTAAATATCCCTTCCCGCTTCGTCGCTACCCATAATATTCTCTCTATTGGGAGGAAAGGGCCTTGTGGCAAACTCCTCCACCCATTCTCCGTCCTGGCGGATTTCAATGTATTTTGCCGAATGCTCCACATTGGGATTTTTATCGGTGAGGCTCTGGGGAAAGAAGTAGGCGAAGAGCATGACCAATACCAGGATTCCTCCCACCAACAAAGGGAAATTAATTCTTCTTAGTAGATTAACCATGGCGCTCCTCCTCTCCGGGATATAAATGACAGGCAACCCTGTGGGTTTTGTGTTCCTTCAACGGCGGTTCTGTTTCGCTGCAAATCTCCAGGGATTTTGGACATCGGGGATGAAAAGCACATCCCCGGGGGATATTCAGAGCACTGGGTATTTCACTTTTGAGCTGGATTCGATTTCGTTTCGCTTCAGGATTGGGTATCGGCGATGCCGACATCAAAGCCATGGTATAGGGGTGTTTCGGTCGCTCGAAAATCTCCTCCACCTCGCCAATTTCCACGATTTTACCCAGGTACATCACCGCCACTTCATCGCTTACATGCTTGATCACATTCAGTCCATGGGCAATAAACAGGTAGGTCAGATGATATTCCTTTTGCAGGTCCTTTAGCAGGTTAATGATCTGAGACTGCACGGAAACGTCCAGGGCGGAAACCGGCTCATCACAGACGATAAACTTCGGTTTGGTGGAAAGGGCCCGGGCAATGCCGATCCGTTGCCTTTGTCCCCCGGAGAACTCATGGGGAAACTTTTTTCGGTCCTTTTTCGACAGGCCTACGATTTCCAATAACCGTTCCACCTCTTTTTTGTAATCCAAAGGGGTCACGATTTTATGAATGTGCAAAGGCTGTATCAAAATATCTTCAATGGTCATTTTATAATCCAAAGCGGAATAGGGATTTTGAAACACCATCTGCAAATCCTTACGCAGCTTGCGAAACTCCCGATTACTGATTTTGCTGATATCTCGATCCTCCAACATGACTCTTCCCCGGGTAGGTTCCAAAAGCCGAAGTATCAGCCTTCCCGTTGTGGATTTGCCGCTGCCGGACTCCCCCACCAAACCCAAGGTCTTTCCTCTGTGAATCCCGAAATTTATCCCGTTTACCGCATGTACTTCTCCGGTTTTTACTCCTAAAACCTTGCTTTTCAAAGTAAAGGTCTTATTCAGGTCTTCTACTCGGATCATTTCCAAGGCCATCCCTCCTAAAGCGAATAAAATTCATATAAATAATATTTTATACCACCATCTATTTTTTGTCAATTTCGAATATTGGGGATCATATATAATGATTCTCATTATATAATGCCCCTTTCCCCGGGGTTTTGTTATCATTTGGTTGAGAACCCCCTTCTTCTATTGCTATAATAAAAGGGAATTAAATTCAGATCATTAGGAGGCGAAACCGATGGCTTATCGAATTAACGATACCTGTATCAACTGTGGTGCCTGTGAACCGGAATGTCCGGTGGACTGTATCTCTCAGGGAGATGAAATCTATGTAATTGATGAAGAGGCCTGCATCGACTGTGGTGCCTGTGCCAATGTCTGTCCTGTTGATGCACCGGAACAGTTATAAAAAACCGCAATAAAAAAAGCCCTGGGAAAACCCTCTTGCCTTATGGTTTTTCCCGGGGTCTTTTTTTGTGTTTCTTTCCCTTTCAAGAAAATAAACTCACACCACCGTGGCGGTGGCTTTTTCCTTTCGGTATCGTAAAATCATGACTCCCACAATCAAGATGCCCATCATTATAAAGCTAAGATGATACCCCAACAGAGGAATCATTCCCGAGAATACAAAGGAGCCGGCAGCAATAAAGACATCAATGGTATTTTCCTGAAGGGATAGGGCAATGGCCCGGGACTCTAGGGAGACCGTCTTAATCAGCCTTGTGGTAAGCCCCAGCACCGCTCCGGCGTAACCCATCCCCATCAATCCCCCTGCCAGGAACATGACCTCGGAAAAAATCCCCACGACGGGTATGAGGATCAGCCCGATGCCGTAGCCCAACCCCAAAAGAAGAATGATCCCCAGGGGAGATCGATGATCCAGAAGTTTTCCCACGACGATGCTTGCCACAATCCCCGCCAAGGAGTATATGGTAAAAAAAAGCCCCGAATTTTCCAGGGTTGTTATCCGCTCCAAATACACCGGAGCAAAGGTGAAAATAATACCCGAGACGAAGGAAAAAATGGCGATCCCTACATAGATTTCCCGTAACCCCGGATCTTTCAACACTTCCTTCGTCTGGTAAAAAAACTTGGGCTTTTCCCTGGCCTGGGCTTTCGGACCATGGACCATCAGCATTAAGAAAAAGGCCAGGAGGCCGATTCCAAAACTACCCAGAAACCAGGTCCCGTAATTATAATGATTGATCATATATAGGGCCAGAAAGGGACCGATCAACAGTCCCGATGCACTCATCAACCGATAAAGACCCATGTAGGTTCCCATCCTGTGAAAGGGGGCCACATCCCCTACAAAAGCCGGTCCGCTGGCAAAATACGCCGCCAGGCCGATGGACTGATAAATCCGGATAAACACCACGGCCCATACCGACCGGGCAAAATATAATAAAAGGGGAGTGCTGCCGAAGACAAAGGCTCCGATCAATAAGGGTAGTTTCCTCCCCTTGCGATCGGATAAGGGCCCCAGGTAAATCCGAAAAATTACGGCCCCTATGAAAAACAGGGTTCCCTGAAGACCGGAGTGAAAATCCCCTCCCCCGACCTCCAACACATACAGGGGTGTCGTGGTGACACTGGCCCAAAAGTTCAGAAAAACCAAAAGGGACACTGTGTAAAAAAGCATCCAGTTTCTAAGGGATCCCTGCTTTTTCTGTGAATGAACCATGATTTGCATCCCTTCCCTTCCCCCTACTTCTTCTTTGGAAACCAGGGAAAAAACTTCGGCGTTGTCTCTTTATACTCCTGATACCCCGGTCGTTTTGCAAAGCTTTTTTCCAGCATCGGTACCCCGGAAACAAACAAAAGCAAATAGGTAATCACTATGGGACTGATAAAGACCGCCAAGGATCCTCCGGCGGAAAGGGCGATAACCGCCAATCCCCACCACATGGTGGCCTCTCCGAAATAATTGGGATGCCGGGTGTATTTCCACAATCCCGACTTCATGATTTTCCCTTTGTTTTCCGGTTTTTCCTTGAATTTCTTTAGTTGATAATCCCCCACACTCTCAAAGAAAAATCCGATCACCCAAATCCCCAGTCCGATCAAGGAAAATAGGGAAATCTCCCCCGGGGTTTCTTGGGTATTGACCAAAATCACCGGCAGAGCCACGATAAACATAAACACGCCTTGCAACATATATACCTGGAAAAAGGCCCTGGGGATCACCCATTTCCCCCATTCCTTCCGCCAGTTGGCATAGCGAAAGTCCTCCCCTTTTCCCAGGTTCCGCTTCAGAATGTGGTAAAACAGACGGATCCCCCAGATACTGATCAGGATCGTAATCAATAGATTGGCCCCTCCCACATTGGCCGTGCGCAGGGTGGTAAACCAGGCTAAAATCACAAAGCCGATACCCCATCCCATATCTACGATGGAGTTGTTTTTAATGGCCGTTCCCACCACAAAGAACAGGAAAAAATAAACAAACAATACAAGAATGGACTCGATAATAATGGGACTCATATCTACGCCTCCCCTCGGATAAATCCTACGGCAATGGCTCCCTCACCCACATGAAGGGCGGTGACCGAGGAGACTTCCGTAATGTATTTCGGTGCCTTCCCGATGATTTCTTGCAGCTCTTTGGCAAAGGCCTCGGCCCCTTTTTGATCCTTGGAATACACCACGGCATACTCCCTAATGGGTTTTTCCTTGTTTTTCTTCTGAATCATCTTCTTAATTTTACCCAACAACATTTTTTTCGATAGGGCAATGGAAAAGGCGGTACCCTTGCCCTCTTTGTCCAGGGAAATAATGGGGCGTAGTTTAAACAGCACGCCGATTTTTCCCACAACTTTAGGAACCCTGCCGCTCTTTAAGGAGTTGGCAAAGGTGTTCAGGGCTACATAGATCTCCGTCCGGGGAATGATGTTTTCAATGGCTGCTAGAACCTCTTCTCTGGAGGCGCCCTTTGCCACCATTTCCGCCACCCGGGTCACCAGCAGTCCCTGTCCACCGGAGTTCAGCTTCGAGTCGATCACTTCGATGGGATAGCCCTGGGCTTTCAGTTTCTTACCGTATTTTTCCACGCTTTCATAGGTTCCGCTGAGTTTGCTGGAAACCATAATGCAGATAATACTCTCGTAGTGTTCCTTAAGAAAATCGATTTTATGCTTTACCTGAATGTCATTGGGCTGACCGCTGTTGGGATACACCTCCGAGTGTTTGATCGTCTCATAAAAATCCCCGGGGTCCACCGTGGTTTTATCCAGGTACTGGTTTTCACCCACAAAAATGTTTACGGGAAGGAGATGCACATCGTATTGGTCTAAATAGGATTTCGGGAAATCTCCGATGGAGTCGGTGAGAATGGCGATTTTTGAAGTTGTCTCCTTCAACCTCTCCTGGACTTGCATATCCTCGATCTTCGGACGATCAATGACGCCGTAATCGGATAAAAGCTTAAAGACCCCCTCCACATTGTTGGTATGCAAATGGACATGTTTTAAGGTGGGACTTCCCGCTACAATAATGGAGTCGCCGTAGGCTGCCAGGGCTTCCTTTAACCGGTCCTTATCCACATTGCCCTTTACAAGGGTTTCCGTGCAGTATCGATATTCGGTGTTTTCATGGTTTCGGTCGTAGCTTTGGGCGAGAACCCCTGCCCCTTGAAAGTCTTGTGCAACTTCAATGGTTTCTCCCCGGATAAATTTAATAATCCCCTCCAGATAATAAACAAAACCTTTGGCACCGGAGTCCACAACATTGTGCTTTCTAAGGACTTCCAATTGATCCGGCGTCTTGGAAAGAAGGGTTTTCGCTTCGTCGATGGAATTTAGAAACATTTCATCCACGTACTGATACTTCTCTTTATGCTCCCATAAATAAAGGGCCCACTGCTTCATTACCGTTAGCATGGTTCCCTCCACGGGATGGACCAGGGAATCATAAATTCCTTCGGAGGCCTTACGCATCGCTTCGATAAAATCCTTTAAGGAAATTCGGTCCTTTCCTTCGCTGGCGGCGGCAATGCCGGAAATGTACTGAGCAAAAATTACGCCGGAGTTGCCCCTGGCTCCGTATATGGAGGCCTCCGCCATGGATTTACTGGTTTCATAGAAGGAGTCCACCACCTGGGTGTAATCGATTACCGAGTTCAAGGTCATGGCCAGATTGTTGCCGGTGTCCCCGTCAGCCACAGGGAATACATTGATTTTATTTAAGTGGTCCTTATTGTTGATCACTTCCATGGCCCCATGGCGAAAGATATTAAAAAAGTCCTTGCCGTTTAAATAGTTTTGCTTCATTGTCATCACCTTTTCTTTGAATTTTTTCTTGATCGGCCTCCTAGGGAAAAGCCTTTTATAATAAATAATGCATTATACCGAAGGAAATTCCTGCGGTGGCACCGGAAAGCACCGTTCCCCAAATTAAATCGATCACGGTAACTGCAACCGGCCACTCCTTTAAGGTCGCCAGATTGGTCAAATCATAAGTAGCATAACATAAAAGTCCCAGGGCGCCCCCCCTTAATAATGCCTCTTCCATGCTTTCTTTTTCCAGGGCGGGGTCAATAACAAAGAAAATCAGCCCTACAATAAAAATACAGTAAAAAATAATGGCGGCCGTCCAGTTCACCTTCTTTTTCATCAAATGCCCTAAATATTGTTTATAAAGATTCTTTGCAATCAGTCCCAGCCATATCAGATCAATGACCATAAACACCCCAAAGGTAATTAGAAACATAACAAGCCAGTTTCCCATCTCATCCCTCCTTCCATCGCTTTTTTTCCATTTTTCCCGTGATTTTTTTAACGCCACCCATAGGCAGAGGATAGTCTTTTTCTATAGATACCCATTTTCCATGGAAAAGCTCCGGGAAATTTTTACGTATTTCTTAGGATTTGCTGCAGTTCTTCCCTGGAATAAAAGGCTTTGATTCCCCGAAGCTGAATTAAGTATTTTTCCACTTCCCATAGGGAAAATCGGTGGGTTTCCACCAAACCTTTTTGAATGATTTTTATATAACGGGGATCCGGAGGATTGATGGTTATCCTTTGAAAATCCTCTAGAATGGTAAATGTGTAAATGGGATACCCCTCTTCCTCACCGAGATGCAGCAGCTTCCCATACCAGTTCTTTGGAAACATGACCTTGGTCTTTCCCGCCGCCGGCAAGGTCCAGTGGACTTCTTCCTCCAGGGGAATATAGTTTTCCTGCTTTACCAGATCGAAAAATTGCTCTTTCGTAATGAGATACATCCTGGCATAGGTAAGGGCGGTAAGGTCCCGGTGGGGATCGATGGCCGCCACTCCCTTGTTGTTCCACCGGGTGGAACTTCCGGCAAAAACCATTTCATGGGGGATGGTTTTTCCCCGAGCTTTTACCGGCGGCGTAGCATCCCGGCACCCGCCTTCGGTTTCCATGGAACCCTCCGGCTGTCCCCCGGCAAGGTAACAGTTAAATCGATTTTTATTCAGGTTGGATCCGTAACTTAAATACCATATATAGTCCTGTTTTATCAAATTTTTCCCTCCCATCGCCGTTCTTTTACAGTCTATACCCATTTTTTATCGAATCACGAATTTTTTTATGAAATTTCCTATGGAATTTCTACCCTTAAAAAACTTTCCATAACCGGATGAAAACATGGTTGCCATGATTTCGGCCTTTTTTTATCTTCTTTTCATGCATTAAAAAAAGACTTCCGAAGAAGTCTTTTTTTGGCATCCTTTCATCAACGTAGGGTTTTCTGGGCGGCTCTATAGAGCGTCCCGGTCCTGACCATGGGACGTGTTGCCCATGGCTTCTTTGGTTTCCTCCACTAATTCCCGGATCAGCTCCCGGACCGTGGTCATCCTGGTGATTCGATGGGCATTGCTTCCGGCAAATACCAATCCCTGTTGCACATCGCCTTTGACGGCTTGAATCAACGCGGAGGAAATGCAGTAGGGGGTGGTTTTGGGATTGCAGGGAATCAAACAGTTGTAACATTTCTCCACGGGAATGTTTTCGGTTTTAATGCGCTCGGTCAATTGATTGACCACGGCTCTTCCCGGCATGCCCACGGGACTGGTCACCAACTGGATTTCCCCGTGGGAGGAACGGATATAGGCTTCCTTAAAGTTAGGATGGGCATCGCATTCCTCGGTGGCTACGAAACGGGTGCCGATCTGCACCCCCGCCGCTCCTTTCCTTAGAGCCTTTGCAATATCCTTCCCGTCAAAGATCCCCCCGGCGGCAATGACGGGGATGCTTTTTTTATACTTCTCTTCGAAGGGTTTTAGGGCTTCAATCACCTCTTCCACTAAGGCAAAAATATTCGGTATTGAAGGTTTTTCCAATTCCTCCTTGGTAAAACCCAGATGTCCACCGGCTTCGGGACCCTCCACCACCACGGCGTCGGGAATTACCCCATGCTTTCGGTCCCACATCTTGGCGATCAGCCGGGCGGCTTTTCCCGAAGAAACGATGGGGGCAATCTTCGTATCGCTGCCGGCCACAAGCTTTGGCAGTTCTGTGGGAAGTCCCGCTCCCGAAATGATAATGTCCACCTTTTCTTCCACGGCGGCCTTAACCATATCCCTGTAATTTTCAATGGCTACCAGTAAGTTCACGCCTAAAATCCCCTGGGGACTGATTTCCCGGGCTTTTTTTATATGTCTTCGAAGCCCCGCCACATTGGCGGCGTCATTATTCTCTTCAAATCCCGGCTCATCGAAACCGATCTGAACCCCGGAGATCACACCGATTCCCCCTTCCCTGGCCACCGTACCGGCCAGTTTGGAAAGGGACACCCCAACCCCCATGGCTCCCTGTATAATTGGATATTTCGCTACCCGCTCTCCGATTGTTAAGTTTGGCAATTCCATGTTCTCCCTACCTTTCTTTCTATATTAGTGCTTTTCTCAACACATATTTTATTATACCATAAGTTATGACTAAGTACTAAGAGTAAGTTTTATTTTTTAAAAGACCTTCCCCGGATTCTTTTGCTTTTGGGTAAATTATGATACACTGTTATGGGTCATAATCGACCGGAAACCCTGTACAACTTATGACGTTTATATATTGAGTTATGATGTTTATCCATCGAGGTGAGAACATGTATGTACTGAAAAAAATCAGCCCCGGGTTATTGCTAACCCTGATCATTGCCTCTATTTCCCGTTTTTTATCCGGGCTTCTTCCGATACACCTGATCGGTGCCGGAGTCATCGCTCTGTTTCTCGGGATGCTTTTAAACCCTTGGGCCTCTCAAAGAGAAGGCTTATATCCGGGAATTACCTTTACGGGAAAAAAAGTTCTGCGTTTGGCCATTATTTTCATGGGGATCTCCCTAAGCCTTCCCCAGGTATTGAAGGTGGGCCGTTTTTCTCTGATCGTTATGGTCTTTACGCTGTTTGCAGCATTTTTCGGAGGCTATCTTTTGGGAAGACTGTTGGGTCTTGACTGGAAGCTTTCGGGTTTGATCTCATCGGGAACGGGGATCTGCGGAGGCTCCGCCATTGCCGCCGTGGCTCCGGTGATCGGCGCGAAGGATCAGTTCATTGCCTATGCCATCTCCGCCACCTTTGTTTTCGATGTCTTCATGGTGGTGCTCTTTCCCCTAATGGGAGAGGCCTTGGGCTTAAGTGACTTAGGTTTCGGCCTCTGGACGGGAACCGCCATCAATGATACCTCTTCCGTGGTGGCCGCGGGCTATGCCTACTCCGAGGCCGCCGGAGACTTCGCCGTGATCGTAAAGCTGACCCGAACCTTGGCCATCATCCCCGTGGTCCTTATTTTTTCCATGATCGGAAAAAAACACCGAAGCCAAAAGGCTTCTCTCCATATTTCGGAAATTTTTCCCTGGTTTATTCTGGGTTTTTTAGCTTTGGTGGGACTGAACTCCACGGGATGGATTCCCCCTTCACTAAGCGGTTTTTTCAGTGGGATGGGCCGTTTTTTCATGATCATGGCCTTAGGAGCCATCGGCCTTCGCACCAATTTCAAGGAACTTTCCAAGTCCGGCATAAAGCCTTTGATTCACGGAATCACCATCTCCACCCTGGTGGTGGTGGTAAGTTTGGTGGTGCAGTACTTCCTCGGCAGTCTCTAGAGCCCAAGCCGTCGGTGTTTTCCGGCGTGAATCAATGGAAGAATGGGTATATACAAAAAAATCCTACCCCTTTCTAACCGGG
>CAZTIJ010000017.1:0-3687 GCA_964613365.1 uncultured Clostridiaceae bacterium
TGACTTGAATGCCGGCCATTTTTTTCATCATATTGTTTATATAGTTCCATGGACCGAAAGATTATCCGGCAAAGGAGCTATACTACCTTCCTTTCCGTTTATTTGTATCGCTCAAATAAAAAGGTTCCGGTAAATACGGTGAGGGGCACTGTCATAATCAAGCCTATACTTCCCGCTAAGGCTCGAACCACTTCCGTCGCAATTATATCCAGATTGATGATTTCCGTAAGAGAAGGTTCGTAGGCAGTAAATAGAATCAACAGAGGGATGGCACTTCCGGTGTAGGCTAGAATCAATGTATTTGCCATGGTTCCCATGATATCCCTTCCCACATTAAATCCAGCCCGGATCAAGTCCTTTCTCGGAATTTCCGGATTGGCATTTTTCACTTCCTGCAAGGAAGACGCAATGGACATTCCCACATCCATCACCGCACCCAGAGAGCCGATGATGATCCCGGCAAATAAGAGGCCTCGCACATTAAACTCCACATCCTGGGGGATGTATAATAACATTAGAGCCTCCTCCGATGAAAATCCCGTTAACTGGGCACTAGAGCCGATCCAAAGCGTAATGATCCCTGCAATAAATACTCCGCCAAGAATACCCACAATGGCTGAGATGCTTTTAATATTAAATCCTGAAATAATGAAAATCGTAACCAGAGTCACCACCACAGAAATCAACACTGCCAATATTATCGGACTGTGGCCTCGTAAAATTCCCGGAATTAAAAGCTTAATGATTAAAACCAGGGTTAACCCTATGGTAATCACCGATTTTAATCCTTTCACTCTACCGATTACTAATAAAAGCATCAGAAAGATTCCAATAATCAGGTAGAGGTAAGTATCCCGTACATATTCCTTAATATGGACTTCCTGAACATTTCCTGGACTGCCTTCAATGCCTACCAGCACCCGATCTCCCGCTTCCACTTCCATGTCATACACAGGATTTCCCATCAATATATTATCCACCTCAAAGACTTCTCCGTCCAACTCTCCCGAGGAGATTTCCAAAGTCACTTCCTGAATATAGGTTCCGGCTCCAAATTCCTCATCCCTATCGGGATTAATAGCCGCCTCGCGAACCACGGCCCTTGCATCCGTCGGCTCAGCAACTTCTTCAACCTCAGGAAATTCATCCGTCGGCGACATAACTTCGGACCCTTCCGAGTCCGAAAAACCTTCCCTGCCAAAGGCAAAGGAAGTGGTTAAGATAATAAAAAGCAGGGTCCAAATCGTTATCTTTTTAATCATAACGGCCTCCTTAGTTGTTTTTTGTCAGTTTATGATCGACTATTGTCCTTCATTTTTCGTTGTAATTTTTTTCGGGATCTTAATTCTCGAAGTTCTTCTTCAATCAAGGGATGGGTAGGCATCAGCTGCTTCGCTTTATACAAGTGCCACTGAGCCAGCTCCAAATCATTTCTCTCCATACGGATCATGCCCAAAAGATAGTGATAAGAAGACATCCCGGGTTCCTCCCTAATCAACATCTCTCCGTACTTCAATGCCTGATCGTAATCCTTCAGCTCATAAAAGTTGGTGCCCACCAATCGTAAAAGGTGATAAAGATCCTTAGGCTCTTCCCTGTGGATCTTTTCATAGACCTTCGCTGCTTTTTTAAACTCCTTCAGTTGGATATAACTCTCCCCTAAATCACTGAGAAGTTCAATTCTAAGGGTTTTATCCCCTTGTTTCGTTCGCCTCAATCCTTTTCGAAAAATTTGTACAGCCTCTAGGTCCCGCTCTAAGTCCGATAACAGCTCCCCCTTTGTTTTATACAGTAAAGGGTCGCTGATCCCATTTTTCTCAGCCTCTACCAGGATTTCCAAGGCCCCGTCATAATTATCCAAGGTAGCTAATATGACCGCCTGATTACATATAACATACACATTTTTCGGAAATCTTTTCAGGGCGAAATCACCGATTTTGTAAGCTTTATCCTCCATACCATGGAGCATATAAAAAGCGCAGAGATTCAAATAAGGCTCTTCGGTTTTAATATTTAAATACAGGGGTTTCTTAATGGCCTTCTCCGCTTTTCTGAACATTCCCTGTTCTTCAAAGTTCAGAGCGATTTCTTCATAAAGACTGTACCGGCGATATTTTTTCAAGAAATCCGGATGGTACTTCAAAATCATATTCAAGCCGATATAGGCATATTGAAGCCGGCCCTGCTGCAAATGCCTACGCAACTCCTGGTAAAAAATTTTCCATTTATCCGTGGAACTTTCTTTCGAATCAAGCTCATATTTTTGGAACCATTTTTTAATCAAAATCGAATTCCCCATGGTTTTCCTGGGGTAAAATACTTCTTCAGGGATCCCCTCCTTCTCAAAGGTTTCTTTGATCCTCTGATAAAAATCCTTTCCTATTTCATTTTCCTCAAAGGAAATCTGAAGCCAATAGCCCGGCACCCCTTTATAAGAGTGCCTCAACTTTATCAGGGCGACCCCATCTCTTTGTTGCCGTTTCATTTCTCCCGGGGTGTCATTGGACCTTTTATGCAAGTGTTTTTCTGTAAACTTCCTACGTCCTTCTTTGCTCAAAAAAAATCCCTGTATTTTCAAATTCCCTGCTCCTCTCACACAAAAACATTATTGTACCGGCCTCTTTACTATTAAGGAACTTATGACCGTTCCTATATTATTTTTAAAGCTGTTTTTCCTGTTTATATGCTATAATAGCTTTATGAAACAGCGTCTTTGTTTCCTTTTGTTCTTAATCACTCTCCACGCCGTATTCTTTTTATCTATAAGAGAAAGGAATGATTACATGAGCTCCCGGATAAAAGTTAAAAAGATTCTCCAAAGTCCCCTCTTCTTTTTAGTGCTTCTGCTTTTAATCATAACTTCTTTTTTGTTTTTTTTCAATCCTTTCCCCGGGGAAGAGGCTTCCCTTTTACAGGTTCATTACATTGACGTGGATCAAGGTGATAGTATTTTAATACAAACTCCGGGTAAACAAAACATTCTGATTGACGGGGGAGAAAGAAATCAAGGAGAATATGTAAAGGGTTATTTGAAAAATCAAGGGGTTCAGCACTTACATATGGTTATTGGAACCCACCCTCATTCCGATCATATCGGGGGATTAGAAGTGGTTTTAGAGCATTTTCCTGCAGATATGGTCATACTCCCTCCCGTATCTCATACCAGCCGAACCTTTGAAGATCTGCTAAGTACGATCGAAAAAAGGAACCTCTCCTTAGTTCCCGTGCCCTCCCCGGAACCCTATTTCTTGGAAGAGGGACTGATTTTGGAATTTCTTGGCCCTCACCGGGATTTCCAGGACCACCTGAACAATTGGAGCATTGTGCTAAAACTGACCTACCAAAACCACCGTTTTCTCTTTACGGGAGATATCGAGTCCGGTGCAGAATCTGCATTGCTTCAAGACTACCCCTCGGATAGACTGTCCGCCGATGTATTAAAGGTACCCCATCACGGTAGCGCAACATCCAGTACTCTCCCCTTTTTAGAAGCCGTGACTCCAAAGGTATCCGTTATTTCCTGCGGCAAAGAAAATCCTTATGGGCATCCCCATAAGGAAACGATCCAGCGCCTGCTTAATTTTTCTTCCGAGCTTTATCGCACCGACATACAGGGAACGATCCTTTTAAAAAGCAATGGAAAAGAACTCTGGTCCCCCATAGCGCCGCTCACCGATGAACTTTCAG
>CAZTIJ010000017.1:3697-16043 GCA_964613365.1 uncultured Clostridiaceae bacterium
ACTGAAATAGATTACCGTAGATACTCAACAAAGACTTTTTCACTCCATTTTTTTCCTAAGTATCGTTTTGTTGCCACATAACCGTAATCCTTAGTGTAAAATTTATCCTTAAAATGATTTTTCCATAAAGAGAATTCTTCCGACTCTTGGGCTAAATTTTCATTGTTTTCTGCCAGACCTTTGTGCCATTGTTGAAACAAGCTTAGAACATCTTTGAAGGCCTCTTCCACATACTCGGTATTTACCATACCGTTATAGTTGTTTTCAATCAGTTCATCCACTAAAAAGTACTGGGGTTTAACGGTTTTATATAACCTCTCCTCTGCCAGCTTCTCGTCTAAGTTCAAAAGCTGCCCCATCCCCGGAATACTCTCGACTTCTTCTAAATCATGATAGGCGTAATTCACAGTTATCACCGCCCGTTTGGGAACGTAAATGCACTGATAAATAAAAATCGGGTAACACCGGTTCTTTGGATAACAAATACCATATTCATAACCGTATATATTCAGCCCTTTGAGTTTTAATGTGGGGAATTTTTCTATATACTTTCCTTGAAAAACCTTTACTTCTCCTTTGGAAAACAGCCGGCTCTTTTTTTGCACCTTTTTCGGGATCGATTTTTCTGTTAGAAAGTCTAATTTCTCTAAGCGATGAGCCATAGGCCTCTGTATTTTAGGAATCACAGTGATTCTCCTTTCTGAAATTTCGTAATTATCCTTGCTATTTTCACTGACCCTCAATTATTAATTTAAGGAAAGGGTTTTGGGGTATAAAACCTTAAAGGAGGTATTGCCATGAGTAAAGTCTCTTCCATTAATAAAAGACATATCCATAACCTCTATGTACACCGCCAAACCGTGGTCAGTGGTGCTTCTACTGTGGATGGGGTTGCCCCGGTTCGAAAAACCGAAAACAACCCTTTTTATTCCGATGGAAATTACCTATACTATTCCGACACTTTCTATGATCATCTGCATCGTTTTGAAGAAGCCTATCACAACTATTATATCCAAAGCAACCGCCTGTCTAAAATCTCAAAGCTCTTCGGGAACGAGAAAAGAAATACAAACATCCCCTTCGATAACCTGGCTAAAGTCCTGGAGATTCTGACAAAGGAGTACAACAAGACCATGTTTAATCTCAGAATCACAGAAGAGGAAAGTAATATCCTGTTATCTCCGGACATTTCCGAATTGCTTTTGAATGAACAGTACTTTCTGGGCTTATTAGGGATTACCTTACAGGATGATCACACCTGTCGGTTTGAACCATGGATTTTTCATACTAATTATTACTACCAATCTGAGAGAATTCGATTTCTTCTAACCCATAAAGTGAATTTATTGCAAAAACTTGCGGATCTTTTTAAAACCCTTACCCTGGATCTTGAAAAACTACCGGAATACCAGGCCTTCCCTCGGGATAGAGAGCATGGAGTCCTATTGGACCAGCGCACTTGATCTGTCTCCCAAGGCCTGAAACCATCCTTTGATAGTAAAAAACCTTTAAACATGCCTCTTGGGTGTATGTTTAAAGGTTTTGTTTTTTATTATTGAAACTCAAGCTATGGTGCGGGGGATGGGGTTCGAACCCACACACGATTAACGCACATGTCCCTCAAACATGCCTGTCTGCCTATTCCAGCACCCCCGCTATTCAAACACTACACTATTATAAAATGAAATCAGCTCCTTGTCAATATCTCCTTGTATGATCCCGGAAAGTTTTACTTGGTTTCCATGAACCAGTTTTCCAGGTTTGCAAAAATATTATTTGCTCTAGGAGCGAACTCTCCATGAAGAGCTTCTCCGAAAATGTAGGTATCTTGCAAATAGTATAGGCTGATAATCGGTTGGTCTTCTCGCAGGATTTCTTGTAGTTTCTGGTGTTGAGTTGCTTTTTCTTCCTGATCGGGTGCTCTAAAGGCCTCCTCTAAAATTCCGTCAACATCTTCATTGATATAATGCATGAAATTGGTCCGCCCTGCAAAATCAGAATGGAAGGCAAAGGAAAGATCCGGTAGAAAACCTAAATCCCAAGCTCCAAAGTAAATAGTAAAGTCTCCTTTCTCTAAACGTTGGCGAACAGTCATTGCATCTACTTCTGCCAGGGTGATTTCAAAACCCAATTGCCCCATTTGTTCCTTCAGGATTTTCGCTGCCATTACCCTCGGTCGGTGGTTTTCATTCACAAGTATTTCCATGATAATGTTCTCTCCACTATTATCCACCCAAAGTTGCTGATCATCTTGTTTATAGCCAAGGTTCTCCATGACCTGTTGAAACTCTTCATCTTCTAAGGCTTCTTCCTCGGAGGCGTCTTCACTGTACAGCCAATGATTCCTATGAACGGGAATATCCGCCGCAGTGGCAAAACCGAAATAAACTTCCTCTATCAACTGATCCCGATTTATCACCTGATTGATTATGCCTCTTAACTCCGCACTCTGAGAAAACGCAGAATCCGACTGATAGTTAAAGGCGAGATATTCCAAGCTATTGGTTGATAATTCCCAGATCTGTTCCTCTTCTATGTTTTCAAAACTTCCCGGGTCCAAGTAAGCACTGCGGAAAAGATCCAACTCCCCCTCTTCAAACATTCGTTTTCGCCGGTTATAATCCTCCTCCACTTGAACATGAATTTCTTCAATGTATGGATCTTTTCGTTTATGGTCCCCATATTTTATTAAAGTGAGACCTTGGGAATCCCGATCACTGAGCTTATATGGACCGGTTCCGACCCAAGGGAAGTCCTCTCCCTGTAGCAACTCCGGCGCTTCTTCCAGCAAGTGACTAGGCAGGATTGGAAAAGTTAAGGCTTCCAAGGCGTTGCTAAAGGGTCTGGTAAAGCTGATTTCCAGGTTTCCGTTCTCCAGCTCTCTAATAAAGGATATATGTTTGATACTGTTTTGGTATATTCTTGGATTCACCCGATCCTGAGGTGCATCCTTAATGGTGTTCACGGTAAAGATAATGTCCTCCGCCGTCAAAGGCTCACCGTCATGCCAGGTCACATCAGAGTGAAGCTCCAGCTCCACCACCTGGCCGTCTTCGGAGAAATTCCAATCCTTGGCAACTACACCGATAATAGATTGATCCTCGTCAAAGGTTACCAGACTTTCAAAAATCAATTGCTGTACATGATACAGTTTTTCAGGATTCTGATAAATCGGATTCCCGTAAGTAATCTCCGATACCGCTAATCGCAGGGTTCCTCCATAGTCTGCTTCCACCTCTTCGGATTCTTCCTTTTCCGACTCTTCCTTTCCTGCCTCTTCCTCCGGCGCTTCCTCATCGCATGCCGTCAGGAATGTGATCAGTATTAGTGTCATAAAAAGTATTAAAATCATTGTCAGTTTCTTTATCAATTCTGCTCCCCCTTATCTATTACCCCAGTTTTTCACGGTCCGTTAAGATCAGTCTTTGCTTTTTGCCTTTGGTTACACTGGCTAAAATACAAGACTTCGCCTCAATACTCCAGACCCATACGATATAGTTCCCTTTTTATCTGTTCCTTTAGATCTTCCGGATCCCCGGTGTTATCCAAAATCACATCAGCATACTTGATTTTTTCCTCGGTGGACATTTGAGCCTTTATTCTTTTGCTCGCATGAGCTTTGCTGATTCCATCCCGCGCCATTAGGCGTGATCTCTGCTCTTCTTCCGACACGGCAACTACCCAAACTTCATCCACCCAAGAGTGAAGGTTCATTTCTATTAACAATGCTCCATCAATAACGATACAGTGTAAATCTTCCTGTACTGCTTTCGTATTTTTAATATTGTCCATTTCCTTCATGATACGGCTTCGAATCGGAGGATGGGTGATTTCATTGAGTTTTTTTAATGCTTCCTGGTCTTCGAAAACCCGCTGAGCCAGCTTTTTACGATGCAGTTTGCCCTCTTCATCCAGAATGTCATTTCCAAAGGCTTCCTCAATAGATTCCAATATTCGGTGATCCTTCACCACTTCTCGTGCCACCACATCTCCATCAATAACGCTACAACCCAGCTCTTGAAGAAATTTTGATGCCGTACTTTTTCCCGTGGCAATACTGCCGGTTAATCCGATGGTTTTGATCATTTAATCACCTGTTTTCTATTTTAGGTCATACCAGTTTTTTCCTTGAGACATATCAATTTTCAAATGCACTTTTAATTCCATGGCTTCTTCCATGGAACTGCGTATAATGGTCTTGACCTGATCGATTTCCTTTTCCGGCGATTCAACTATCAGTTCATCATGCACCTGTAGTATCAGTTTCGCCTCCAATCCCTGTTCTTCAAGTTTTTTAAACACCTGAATCATTGCAATTTTAATAATATCCGCGGCGCTTCCTTGTATCGGTGTATTCATAGCCGTACGTTCCGCGAAGGAACGAAGATTGAAATTCCTAGCGTGAATATCCGGCAAATACCGGCGCCGATTCAGCAACGTAGTTACATAACCCTGTTCTTTCGCAAAAGCCACCCGATTGTCCATATAGGTTTTTACCTTGGGATATTTTTTGAAATAATTATCGATATAAGTCTGGGCTTTTTTTCTGGAAATTCCCAGATTCTCAGACAATCCGTAATCACTGATTCCGTATACGATACCGAAGTTCACCGCCTTCGCGTTACTTCGCATCTCAGCGGTCACCTCATTGAATTCCACATCAAAAATTTCCGCCGCCGTACGGGTATGAATATCCTCATCACGCAGGAATGAGTTGATCAAGTTTTCATCTCCGGACATATGGGCCAGCACCCGAAGTTCAATTTGAGAGTAATCCGCCGCGATCAAGAAAGCCCCTTCTCCCGCCACAAATACTTTCCGAAGTTGTCTTCCCATTTCTAAGCGAATGGGAATGTTTTGAAGGTTCGGCTCGGTACTAGAGATCCTTCCCGTGGAAGCGACGGTTTGCATAAAGTGGGAATGGATCCGTTTTGTGCTGGGGTTGATGATTTTTAATAATCCGTCGATATAGGTGTTTTTGAGCTTTGTGATTTGTCGATATTCTAAAATCCTTTCAATAATTTCATGCTTATCCTTTAGTTTTTCCAAGACTTCCACATTAGTGGAGTAACCGGTTTTCGTCTTCTTGATCGGCGGCAGGTTCAGCTTATCGAATAAAATATTTCCCAGTTGCTTGGGAGAGTTGATATTAAAAGACTCTCCCGCTAAATTATAAATGGTTTTGGTTAACTTGTCTATCTTTTCTTCATACTTCTCCTGCAGTTCCGACAACAGCTCTCGGTCCGCCAGAACCCCTTGGTATTCCATACCTGCCAGCACTTCAATCAACGGAAGTTCCACCTTTTCCTGCAGATCCTTCAGGTCATACTCCTCAATTTTTTCTTCCATCATTTCCTTAAGGGAGAATAAATATTTCACCCGGTCTGTAACGTAGGAAACAAACTCTTTCTCCTCCAAGTCCTCAAAGGCGATCTGCTTTTTCCCTTTTCCCAAAAGAATTTCTCTGCTCTTAATATTGTCCCCGATGTATTCCAAAACCAAGTCTTCCAAGTCATAACCCGATTTATTGGGATTGATTAAATACTCGGTAATCATGGTATCAAAAGCTACCTGTTTTAAACGGATGTTATGATTCATTAAATGAAGGATTTCATTTTTCATATTATGGGCCACAAAATGCCCCCCTTGTTTCTCCACCACATCCTTAAACCATTGCCAGAAATCCTCCTTCAACCCTGATTCAAAAGCCTTTAGTTCTATTACATACAGGGTATTCTCCTTGGTCAACAAACCCATGGCTAAAATTTCATCCCGGGTTAATGCCTCTCCTTTTGCCAAGGAAAAAATCCCCAACTCTTTCCGGGTTTCTAAGTACTTATTAATTTCTTCCCGCAACTCATCTACACCCTTCTTCTCCTTCACCTGTACCACGGTCGGTTCTTTTGCTGATTTCTCGGCGAAATCCGGAGCATTGGTTTTCTCCTCCTCAAAAGGAATGTCATCCTCCTCTCGGATTTTTTTCATCAAGCTATGAAATTCATAGTCCTTAAAGGCCGCAACCGCTTTTTCCCGTTGAATCTTTCTTCTTTTCAACTTGGTAAAGTCGATATCCATAGGCATGGTCCGTACAATGGTGGCTAATCGTTTGCTCAGCATCGCTTTTTCCTGGTTTTTATCCACCTTTTCCCGCAATTTGTCGCCGGAAATTCGATCGATATTCCCAATCAGATTCTCCACGGATCCAAATTCCTGCAATAACTTCAATGCGGTTTTCGCACCTACCCCAGGGATTCCCGGAATATTGTCGGAACTGTCTCCCATAAGTCCTTTTAAATCGATAAAGGTTTTGGGGGTTACGCCGGTTTCTTCTTTAACTTTATCGGCGTCATATATTTCAATATTGGATATCCCCCGTTTGGTAAAGACAATCTTTGTCTGATCCGATGCCAGCTGCAGTGCGTCTTTATCACCGGTTACCACCAAGGTTTCAAACCCCTGTTCCTCCCCTTGGGTCACCACGGTTCCGATAATATCATCAGCTTCAAAACCTTCAATTTCAATACGGTACACATTCAAGGCATCCAGGATCTCTTTTAAAGGCTCAATCTGTTGTCGTAGTTCCGGAGGCATCTTTTTCCGCCCCGCTTTATACTCCTTAAACTCCTTATGACGGAAGGTTGGTTTTTTCAGATCAAAAGCAACCGCAAAGTAACTTGGATCATGTTCCTCCAACATTCGAAAGGTCATGGTTAAAAATCCGTACATGGCGTTGGTGTATCGTCCGTCCTTGGTCTTCAGAGGGGGTAATGCATAGAATGCTCGATTTAGCAGACTGTTTCCGTCAATAATGATCATTTTCTTATTTTCAGTTTTCTCCGTGTTTTCCTTTTCAGTTTTACTCAAATCTCTTCGCCTCTCTTTTTTCTTGGATTCACTTTGCCTCTCCACTAAGTGTTGTTGGTGTTTTTCGTTTCTATGCTTCTCTTAATTAACTTACTCGGTTCCTGCGAAAAACCACTATTACGCTTATTACCCCAATACCCGTTAATATCACCAGCCATTTGCTATAATTTAGTCCAAAGGTTTCTTCCCCGTAGGTCCTTTGTGACTCCCCATCTTTTTCTTCCGAAGCTTCCCTCTCCACTGCCATATCCGGCGATTCATCGCTATAATCCTCTTCCCCGGGGGCATCCTCCTCAAGAGCTTCTTCCTGGTCATCCATCGAGGTTATTCCTGCCCCTTCATCCACAGTGCTTTCCGTAACAGTCATCTCGTCTTCCCTGGGGGCCGGTATCCAGTCTGTCCTGAGAATCAACCCGGCAGTGATGAGCAAAACCAGTACCGCAGCTAAGGAAACCCTTTTGATCCGGGGCATCCGACTCAGTAACCCTTGCCGAAAATCGGTTCCTCGGTTTTCCACTTCTTTCTCTAGGGAGGCAATGATACTCTCGCTGAGATCTTCCGGAGCTTTTATCTTTTTTAAGTCGCTTAAGCTCTTCACCATCCTTTCGGTGTTTTCCAGGGCTCTGCTACAATGAGGGCAGTCCTGTTTATGAGCTAGGAAAGCGTCTTTATTCTCATGGTCCAATTCATTTTCCAGATATCCTAGAATCTTGTTTTCAAATTCTTTACAATTCATAGCTCCTCCTCCTTTCTAGTCGTTCTGTAGAAGGTCATTTAAATAATTGCGCAGCATTTTTCTTCCTCTATTCAACCGGGACTTCACCGTTCCCTGGGAAATTTCCATTACTTCAGCGACTTTACTATAGGAAAGCCCTTCTATATCCCTTAAGATAATGACCCCTTGATACTCTTCGGGAAGTTCTCCGATTCCTTTTTTCACTTCCTCTTTGAGAAACTCGTAATCCAGTAAAGACTCAGGACCGTCTCCGGTGTCCTCTAAGGGAATTTCATAACCTTCCGTCCCGGCACTGTTCTTCGTCTCCACGGGTACTTCGCGTCGCCTTTTCCGCCTTCTAAGAATATCCAGGCATGTGTTATGAACTATTCGATACATCCAGGTGGAAAAGCTGCTTTGATGTTTGAATTTATTTAATGACTTATAAATCTTAATAAAGGCTTCCTGGGTTGCATCCTTAGCATCTTCGGTGTTTCCAAGCATGGCAAAGGCCGTTCGATAGGCCTGATCCTGATGAAGGCGTACCAGTTTTTCAAAGCTTTTCATGTCTCCCTGTTGAGACTGTTTTATGAGTTTGGCCTCTTTAATGTTCAATGGCGACTCCTTTCCGAAGATCTATAGTAATTAGACTTCATTTTAGCTTATTTTGTTCCCGCGCCCTCTGATCTATATTATCATAAATTTCCCTTTCATAGGAATGAGAATTTATTTGACAATCCCCCGGGATCATGTTATTATTTTTTTAGATTTCAGCCGCGGTGGCGGAATAGGCAGACGCAGCAGACTCAAAATCTGCCGATGTTATCATCGTAAGGGTTCAAGTCCCTTCCGCGGCACCAAACAAGATCTTTATCGTCTTTTAAATCGAACCTCCTAGTACTTCTAGAGGTTTTTTTTCGTTATCTTCCTAATTCTATACCTAAAATATTTTTGGAGTATCACTCTATACATAAAAAATGAGGTGACGTTTTGAATGAAGAAAGCCGTTACAAAGCCTCCCGAAAAGCCTCCTATTTCGGTTTGCTAGGAAACATTTTGCTTGCGTTTTTAAAAGGATTTATCGGATACCTTGCCGGCAGTACAGCTCTGATGGCGGATGCGGTGCACTCCGCCTCGGATTTCATCGGTACCGTGATTGTGATTAAAGGAGTGAAAATCGCTCATCTTCCACCGGACAAATCTCACCCCTATGGCCACCATAAGGCAGAATCCATTGTTTCAAAAATCATTGCTATTATTTTAATGATCACCGCAGTATTCATCGGCTACGAAGCCTTTCAAATTCTGATCGCCGATGAAATCGGAATCCCGGGCGTTGCCGCCATTGTGGTTGCCTTGATTTCCATCGGGGTCAAGGAAGGACTCTACCAGTATACCATCCGCGTGGGACGGAAATACCGAAATTCCGCCTTGATTGCCGATGCCTGGCATCAACGGTCCGATGCCCTCTCTTCCATTGCGGCTTTGATTGGGATTTCAGGAGCCGTGATGGGTTTTCCCTTCATGGACCCCTTAGCAGGCATCGTGGTGGCTCTACTGATTTTAAAAACCGCCATTTCTATTTATATCGATGCGATTCACGATTTGATGGATTCCGCCCCTCCCCAGGAAATTCTCAATAACATTACCGAAGCGGCGAAAATCGACGAAGGAGTGTTGGCGGTTTCCGATGTAAAAGTTCGCCGATACGGCTCTATGCTGTTAGTGGATATGAAAATCAATGTTTCTCCCTCTATTACTGTAGAAAAAGGCCATGCCATTGCTGCCCGCACCAAAGAAAACATTTTATCCCACAACAAAGATGTAAAGGATGTTTTGATCCACGTAAACCCTCATTATGAGTAACAAAAAGTTCTTCCATCCAAAAAAAGGCCGGGACCCGTTATGGGCTTCCCGGCTTTTTGTTGGATGGAAGTTATAAGTAAAACCCTCGATAGGCAAGATAAGTCATGTAAAGATCGACTTTACTGATGATCTCCATGGGTGCATGCATACTCAGTATAGGAACGCCGCAGTCCACCACTTCGGCATTGTAGTTTCCGATGATGTAGGCAATGGTTCCGCCTCCTCCTTGATCCACTTTTCCGAGTTCCCCCATCTGCCACTGAATATCATGGCGATTAAAGGTTTTCCTAAGATCCGCCAGGAACTCATGGTTCGCATCATTACAGCCCCCTTTCCCACGGGATCCGGTGTATCTGCTGATGTTTACTCCTCTTCCCATGTAACAGGCATTTTTCGGATCCAGCACCTCGGGAAAGTTCGGATCGAAGGCGGACATTACGTCTCCCGATAGTGCTTTGGCGTTATTCATGGTCCTTCGTATACTCAGTCTAGTGCTGTCCTTCTGAAGAGCCAATAACTCATCAAGGGTGTTCTCAAAGAACTTTGATTCCATTCCCACATTGCTGATACTCCCCACCTCTTCTTTATCTACAAATACGGCCAAAGCCGTTTTTGACGGGGTCTCCAAATCCAAGATTGCTCGAAGCTCTGCGTAGGCACAGACCCGATCATCTTGACCGTATGCCGCAATCATACTGCGATCCAGCCCCACATCCCGAGCCTTCCCGGCTGGCACCAGTTGGATTTCTCCAAAAGCAAAATCCTCCTCCTTAATTTCATACTTGTCATATAACAACTGTAGCATATAGGATTTCACCGCTTCTTTTTCTTCTCCTTCTTTTGAAGCTCGATTTCCCAAAAGAACATTCAGTCCCTCCCCGGTGATTCCTTCCGACATCTTTTTGCTCATCTGATCCTTAGCTAGATGGGGTAATAGATCGGAAATCATCAAAACCGGGTCGGAGACATCCTCTCCGATGGTAATTTCCACACGGTCTCCATTATCCTTTGTAAGCACTCCGTGCATTGCCAAAGGCACAGTAACCCACTGATATTTTTTCACTCCACCATAATAGTGAGTTTTCCCCATAACGAGGTCCTTTTCCTCATAGAAGGGAAATGGCTTTAAATCCAGCCTCGGGCTGTCCACATGGGTGCCGATAATATTAACCCCATCTTCCATTGCTTGCTTACCGATCACGGCTAATACCACGGCTTTTTCTTTATTCGTAAAATACACTTTGTCTCCGGGAACAAGGGGGGTTTTCTTCTTTTGCAATTCTTGAAAGGAAACAAATCCTTGGCCTTCTGCCCGACGAATAATTTCCTTAATGCATTTCCGTTCCGTTTTGCTGGC
Source organism: uncultured Clostridiaceae bacterium (assembly GCA_964613365.1). Taxonomy (GTDB): domain Bacteria; phylum Bacillota; class Clostridia; order Peptostreptococcales; family T1SED10-28; genus Isachenkonia. The sequence continues at coordinate 14,500 of CAZTIJ010000017.1, forward strand.
ATCAATAAAACTTTTGTAGAACTCTCCGAACTCTTGGGTTTCTTTAAGTTTTTGAGCATCAAAGGTTTTCCACAGGCTTTCCCGTTTGAAAAACAAGTCTTTTTCCATAAATCCTCCCTTTGGATCGCTATCGATCCCGCTGATTTTTTAATGCGAATATGGCGGCCTGGGTTCGGTCGTTTACGTGGATTTTCTTAAAAATGTTGGACACATGGTTTTTTACGGTTTTTTCACTGATAAACAGAGTGTTGGCAATTTCTCTATTGTTCATCCCTTGGGAGATGAGTTTTAGAACTTCCTTTTCTCTACGGGTAAGCCGCTTTAGGGCTTCCATTTCCTGGTTCTCTTCCGGTTTATCCTGCTTTTGATCTTTCACCAGCTCACCGGCGATGCTTGGATGAACGTAAGAACCGCCCTTGTTTACATCCCGGATTCCCCGTACTAAGCTGCTACTCTCCGCATCCTTTAAAATATACCCCTCGGCTCCGAGGTTAATGGTCTCTACCAGGTATTCCCTTTCTTCATGGAAGGTCAACATGATTACTTTTTGCCCCTCATTTTTGGCTTTAATTTGTTTTAAGGTTTCAATACCGTTGAGTCCGGGCATATTAATATCCAATAATACGATGTCCGGGTTTTGCTCATTAAGAATCTGTAATGCTTCTTCTCCGTTAGCGGCTTCTCCCACAACCTGAAAATCCTCTTCCAGTTCCAGGATTTTTTTTATTCCTTGTCGTACGAGCAAGTGGTCGTCCACCAATAATATTTTGATCATATTTCCACATCCTTCCCTATCACTCATTGTGTTTTCCCCTCCTTAAAGATCATTCGGTATAACGCATTGGACCTTCGTTCCCGAAGCTTCTGGGCTTTCAAAGGTGATTCTGCCGTTTAAAAGTTTGATTCGCTCCTTTATGCTTTGTAGCCCCAATCCATTCATTCCTAAACTTGGGCTGTTAGCCGATTCAAGACGGTTTAAGGCTTCTTCTCCCATAGTAAAGCCTATACCGTTATCCTGAACGCCCAGGCGAATGGTCTTTTCGGTGATATCTAAACTTACTTCCACATAGGTGGCACGGGCATGTTTTCGGACATTGTTTAGTAGTTCCTGGGTGATCCGGAAGACGAAAAGGTTCCGAACGGAATCCTCAATCTCTTGATTGGAATCCACCATTAGCTTCGTACGAATCCCCGATTCTTCTTGGAATACCTCAAGATACCTCTCAATCATAGCAACAAAGCCCAAATCATCTAAAGACATCGGACGAAGATTGTATATAATCCTGCGTACTTCCTTCGTACTTTCCCGCACAATCTCTTTTAAGCTCTTCAACTCCTTCTTCGCCTCGGCCAAATCCTTTTCCATCAAACGTTCACAAAGCTCTGACTTAATGATTACATTAGATAGGGATTGAGCCGGTCCATCATGAATATCCCGGGCAATTCGTTTTCGTTCTTCTTCTTGGGCGAGAATAATTCGCTTCCCAATATCCTGTTTTTCTTCTATACCTTCGGCACTGGAAATCACACTGTCAAAGTTATCT
>CAZTIJ010000017.1:16053-20399 GCA_964613365.1 uncultured Clostridiaceae bacterium
CGAACTCCAACGCCACGCCGATTTTTGAGGTGAGGTTCTCAGCTTTTTTCAAATTTTTCTCAGCTTCCTTCAAACGTAGCTCCAAATCCTTTCTTTTGGCGATGATCTCCTTTTCCTCCCGACGTTTGACCAGGACCTGCAATCTCAAATTATTGGCCCGTTCGTAGGCTTTTTTAATATCTTCCTCCGAATAGGTTTCAAAGTTTTTGCTCACTTTAAGTAAGATTTTTCGACTGGCACGCTCCTTTTCTTCAAGATTTTCCACCTGTACAATCAGGTTTTTTGCCTCCTCCTTCAAGGAAATTACCTGGCGGTGAAGTTCTTCACATTCCTTACGGAGATTTTCCGTGATTTCGAAGATTTCTTCTTTGCTCTCCTCTACCGCTTTGATGGCCTTCGAAAGGATATTATTAATTTTGGAAACCTCTTCCGGCTCCTTCTTCATAGGTTCACCTCTTATTCTCCTTAATAAATCACGAGCGGGGGAATCAGATTTCTATGCCTTTCCCCTTAAAAAAGGACAGACTGCTCTCTTATTATATTACCCCGATTTCATGAAATCAAAAGTTTATTTTATAAATGTTGCTATATTATTATATAGTACGGAAGAATTTACTTATTCCTGTGTCTTTGTGAGGATTACAACAAAACTGTTTAACCCTTGGATTGCTTATATATTAATATAATAAAAAGCCAGAGCTTCCTCTGGCTTTCCTACGACCACTAATCGACAAACTTTATTCGGTCAAATTGTTGCTTTGCGTTTTTACGAAACGCCTGAATGTACTCTTTTCGAAGGGAATCCCGCTCTTTTTGCTCCTCATCGGTCAATGTTCTTTCCTTCGCTATTTTGGCTAACTCATTAATACGATCAATTTTCTCTTGTCCTACCATATATTCATACCTCCTTAATACCATTAAACCCGTCAACTTCTGTTCTTCATTTTTTTGCGTTTCAATTACTTCATCGCATCCGTCCGTTCATACACCATGGAGATTCCATTTAATATAAAGGTCTTTTGCTCCTCCGACAGGTCCCCTAAAATATCCCGAAGATACTCTCTTCTGGCAGAAAGAACTTTTCGAATGATTTTGTGTCCCTTCTCTAAGACCGCAACCCGCACAACCCGTCGATCCTTTTCATCCCGAACCCGTTTAACCATTTTGTTCTTTTCCATACGGTCAACCAAATCCGTGATGGTACTGCAAGCTAAATACATTCGTTTACTTAACTCTCCGATGGTTAAATCCTCTTCTTTTACCAAATACAACAATGCCTGAAACTGGGGTGGGGTGATCTCAAATTCCACGAGCATCTCCCGACCTTTTTGTTTTACAATAGTGCAAAGATAACGGAGTTCTCTCTCAATTTCCGTAATAACATCCATATTCTCATTATCAGGATCTATTTTCAACATGTTTCGTCCTCCTAAAATAATATATAGTCTATTCTAACATAAATCCCTTAAATTTTTAACACCCTTTCTGGACGAATCCTCTTAAATTCCATAAATAGAATGATTTAAGGCACTAAAATCTTCACCGCTTTTTTACAGACGGAGATTTCCACCGGAGTATTGCCCAGATACTCTCCATCTACATCGATTTCCATAGGGGGCGCCGCTTCAATTTTAACGTTTTCAATGTTTTTATAAAAGACCTTCGGGTGGTTTAAATGGCTTCCATTAAAAGCCTTAAGAAAAATGTTGAAAAAGTCCTTTACCGGGATCTTCTCGATGATTAAGAAATCCAGTTTTCCATCATCGGTCTTTGCTTTGTTCATCAGTTGTTTAAATCCCCCTACAAACTGTGTATTGGAAATCAGGAAAAAGAGAACTTCTTTTTCTACCATTTCTCCGTCCACCGACAACTTCAACTGCACCGGCTTAAAAACTTCCCGGGGAAAATCCCGAGCTCCTTCCAGTATATAAGCCATTCTCCCTAAAATAGTTTTGGCGTCACTGCTGACTTTATGAGCAACTTCCGTGATCTTTCCGCCTGCTGCCACATTAATAAAGTAGTGGTCATTGGCAACTCCAACATCCACGGCTTTTTCTTCTGCTCTTTCAATCATTTCATGAAAATCTTCAACCTTAGTGGATAGTTGAAAATAGTTAGCAAAGTCATTGACGGTTCCCGTTGGATAGATAGCCAAAGGAAGCTTATGATCCGATTCCATCAAACCGTTCACCACTTCATTCAATGTACCGTCCCCGCCTACTGAAATTATAAGGTCTGTGGATCCTTTGCAACTGGCTATGGTAAATTTTTTTGCATCGTATTTTTTTTTCGTATAATAAATTGTAACCTTCCGGCCTTCTTCTTCCAATATTTTTTTAATGTCTTGAATGTTTTGTTGGAACTTTTGTTTCCCCGAACTGGGATTACAGATAATATCAATGTTTTGATACATGGTTCTCCCCCCCCCTTTGCTAAGTCTATAATACCATAGACTCCTGACTTTAGAAATAGAAAATCACAGTAGTCAAGGGCTTGCATCCTATGGTTTTCTATTATACAATAAAAATTATTTAGTGAGACAAAATAACCAAGGGGAGTGACAGCGTTGCTAGCAAACTTCAAAACCTTAAAGTACTTTTTCATCGAACATAAATGGGCCTACCTATTGGGTGTCGTATGGCTTATTTTTGTAGATATTTTACAGTTGATCCTACCGGAAATCCTTCGGTCCTTTACCGATGGACTGCAGGCTAATCTCATCGGAAGAACTGAGATCATCCGGTACGGTCTTTATATGCTGGTCATCGGGTTTTTATTGGCTTTCTTTCGATTTTTATGGAGGATCTTTATCATCGGAACCTCCAAAAAACTGGAATTCGAGCTTCGAAACAAGCTTTTTTCCCATTTGCTAAGACTTTCCACCAACTATTTTAATAAGAGCAAAACCGGAGATTTAATGGCCCATGCCACGAATGATATCAACGCTGTGCGCATGGCCCTGGGACCGGGTATTGTCATGGTGGTGGATGCGGTTTTCATTACCGTAATCGCCACGGTAATGATGTTTTTAACTACCGATGTTCGTCTGACCCTGTTGGCCCTGTTCCCTTTACCTTTTTTAGCCCTGGCCTCCGGCCGTTTCGGCAAGATTATCAACATGCGCTTTCGAAAGGTCCAGGAGTCCTTTTCTTCTCTTACGGAAACCGTACAGGAAAATCTTTCAGGCATCCGCGTGGTTAAAACCTTTGTCCAGGAAAACAAAGAGGTGGATAAATTCGCCGAAAAAAATCAAAACGTTTTTAATAAGCAGATGCATCTAATTAAAATCTTCGGGATATTTCAGCCTCTGATTATGGCTATTTCATCTCTTAGTTATTTAATCGTTATCGTATATGGAGGCACTTTGGTTATTAACCGGGATATTTCCCTGGGAGACTTCATTGCCTTCAACTCCTATTTGGCTCTTCTGATATGGCCTATGATGGCCGCCGGCTGGGTGGTTAACATTTTGCAACGGGGGTCCGCTTCCATGGCTCGAATCAATACCATATTGGATGTGGAACCGGAAATCATAGATCGGGAGGATGCCGTAAGTATAGAACAACCCCGAGGGGATGTTCGCTTTATCAATACCTCATTTCAATTCCCCGACACCGATAAATATGCCCTGGAAAACTTTAACCTTGATATCCCCGCCGGAAGCACCATCGGCGTTATCGGCCGTACCGGAAGCGGTAAAAGTACTGTCGCCAGTCTTCTTTTACACTTATTTGAAGCTCAGGAGGGAGAGATCCGGGTCGACGGACTCCCCATTGAAAAGATTAAAATCGACTCCCTGCGAAAACACATCGGCTATGTAGACCAGGATAGTTTCTTGTTTTCCACCACCATTGCTGATAATATCGCCTTCGGAGTGGATGAAGCCTCCCAAGAGGAAGTAGAGCGGGTGGCAAAGATCGCTCAGGTCCATGATAATATCCTGGATTTTCCCGAAGGGTATGAAACCTTTGTTGGAGAACGGGGAGTGACTCTTTCCGGCGGTCAAAAACAGCGGATTTCCATTGCTCGGGCACTGATTAAAGATCCTCAAATCCTCATTTTGGATGATTCCCTTTCTGCTGTGGATACCGATACCGAGGAAAAAATTCTCACCCACTTAAAAAAGGAAATGGAGACAAAAACCAGCATCCTGATCGCCCATCGGATTTCCACTATCAAAGACTGCGACAAAATCGTGGTGTTGGATGACGGAAAGATTTTAGAGGAAGGAACCCACGAGGAACTGTTGAAAAATAAAAACCTTTATTTCGAACTGTATCAAAAGCAGTTGCTGGAAGAAGAAATTACAAAAGAAGATTAGGAGGTGTAAACATGAGCAATTATCA
>CAZTIJ010000018.1:0-9470 GCA_964613365.1 uncultured Clostridiaceae bacterium
TTTAACGTCATGGTGCCGGATATTGCAAAAACCTATGAACAGGCCATGAAGGAAGGCTGTGAAGAAATTCAGCCGATTTCCAGACTGGAGGATTTCGGAGTTTCCAATGGGATTTTCAGTGATCCCTACGGCTATATCTGGATGCTTCATGAAGTGCACCGGGAAGTGGGCTTTGAAGAGCGTAAAAAGATTTTTGAAGACCGGATGAAAAAAGAGGGAAAAGAGAAATAGTTTAAAGAACCCTTAGAATGCAGCCCTATATCATGATGATAAAGGGCTGTTTCTGTTTTTTCCGCCTTCAGACGGAGGGGCCATCGGTCCTGCAACAGTGTTGATTGATTATGAAAAGGGATATACTGTATATATAAAGATTATTTGCAAGATGAGGAGATAATGTCGGGGTTACGGAGACTTTGATGGTAAAATACAAAAAATCGATGGAGGGATAAAATTGCAGGATTCAACAAAAAAAGCACTGAAAATCCTGGAAAAGGACCGGGTTAGAAACGCTAATATCATTAACTTTATGAACCATTATCCCGTAGAGAGAATTCATATTTACAAAGAGTCGGTCCTGGTCCAAGGGCGAAGCGACCAGTTGTGGACCTATATCAGCAGTGACAAAAAAGAGGAGTTGGAAGGGCTGGTAAAAGAGGTTCCTTTTGAAATTCGCCATTTTGCAATCTTGGAAGACTGGATGCTTCCCTTGGTGGTAGGAAAAAGAAAGATATTATGGAAGCTTTCCTGCCTTAAGCTTTATTTTCCCGAAGAGAAAGAACTGCCGGAGAATAAGGTGCCCATGGAGCCATTGCCGGTATCAGCGACGGAGTACATCTATGACCATAGTAGTTATAAGCAATACACCTCTCGGGAATACATCCAAGAGCGTATTGAAAAGGGCACCGGTCTTGGGATATACCAAGGTGACCAACTAGTAGCCTGGGTATTGACCCATGATGACGGTGCCCTGGGATTTTTAACGGTACTGCCCCACTATCAGGGGAAGGGTTATGCCAAGGAGGTGACCGTGGCCGCCATTAGAGAACTGAGAAAAAAAGGAGCCCCGGTCTTTGTTCATATCGAACCGGACAATCCGACTTCCTTGGCCCTTAGTCGAAAATTGGGATTTGTGGAGGATCGCCGGATCCACTGGATCAAAGTCGGAAAGGCTGTGGAAAATCCGGGAAGGGACTAATCATCCTCCCGCAGGATATTAATGTTTTTTCCTTTCATGACCTTGTTCATATTCCGCATGGAACACATTTTTCCACACATGGTACAGCTATCTTCATCCTTGGGCATGGATTCCTCCCGGTATCTTCTGGCTTTTTCCGGGTCGATGGCCAGATCAAACATTTTTTTCCAGTCCAGTTGCTGTCGGGCCCGGCTCATGTCATCGTCCCAGTTTTTGGCTCCTTCAATATTTTTACCTAAATCACCGGCATGGGCGGCGATTTTTGTGGCCACAATCCCCTCTTTCATATCCTCTAAGGTAGGTAGTCGCAAGTGCTCCGCCGGTGTGACATAGCACAAGAAGTCCACTCCGTGGCTTGCGGCCAAGGCTCCGCCGATGGCACTGGTGATATGGTCATATCCCGGGGCAACATCGGTGACAATGGGACCCAGTACATAAAAGGGCGCTCCGTGACAAAGCTTTTTCTCCAGCAGTACATTGGCAGGAATCTCGTTAATGGGCATGTGTCCCGGACCCTCGATCATTACCTGAACGTTTCGCTCCCAAGCCCTCAGGGTCAGCTCCCCCAGCACCATCAGTTCTTTGATTTGGCTGGCATCGGAGGCGTCGTTAATGCATCCGGGACGGCAGGCATCTCCGAGACTTAGGGTGACGTCGTATTTTTCACAGATATCCAGTAGCTGATCATAGTACTGGAAAAAAGGGTTTTCCGAATCATTCAGTTCCATCCAGGCATAAAGCAGAGAGCCTCCCCGGGATACGATATTGGTAAGTCGTTTGTTTCTTTTAAAGACCTGGGCGGTTTCCCGGTTGATCCCTGCATGGACGGTTATAAAATCAACCCCGTCGCGAGCATGTTTTTCCACCACATCCAAAAACTCCCGGGAGGTGATGTCCTGAAGTTCCTTATCGTAAAAACCCACCGCATCATAAATCGGTACGGTTCCCAGCATGGCCGGGGATATTTCTACAATGCGGTTTCGAAACTCCTCGGTTTTTCCGTAGGAGCTTAGGTCCATAATGGCCTCCGCCTTCATATCGATGGCCACCCGTACTTTTTCCAACTCTTTTTCAATATCGCAGCAATCCTTGGAAATTCCCAGGTTTACATTGATCTTCGTACCCAGACCTTCCCCGATGCCCACAGGATCCAGGGAAGTATGGTTTTTATTGGCGGGAATAATCACCTTACCCGAGGCGATTAAACCCCTTAACTTCTCTTCCTCAATCCCTTCTTTTTTTGCCACGATTTTCATTTCTTCGGTAATGATCCCTTTCTTGGCAGCATCCATTTGTGTAGTGAAATTCATCAGCATTCATCTCCTTAATTATATTTGTGGAATGAAAATCCATTCCTGAACAACCCGGGGAAGAGTTAACCGTAATGGACTAGGAGAGGAACCCTGTGATTTGTATCCATAAAAAAAGCTTACCCAAAGGTAAGCAGCATGATAATCAAAATCAACATCGGATTTTTGCTTCCCTACGGCAGTATTAACTGCATCAAGTTTAAAGAGTTAGGATTGCTCCCTCTCAGCCCTAAGGCACCCCTAGCAAAACTATTTAGTTGCATTCATTATAACACAGCCCTCGAAGAAAGCAAGGAAAAGAACCGCATTTAGTTTGGGCGACGAAGCGTAAGAGGATCAGTCGAAAAGGGCTCAATAGAAAAACGGTTATTGTTTGCGCTAAAATTAACAAACATTCTTTTCCAATGAAGTTTAAAGGTGAGAAGCGTAGAAAAATATGATAAGATAGAGGATATTGAAGACTAAAACCTTGTAAAGAGATGTATAACGATAAAAAAGGAATGATAATCATGAGTGCACAGGTATCTTTTATCCTCTATCTGGTATATGGATTCGTGTATCTGTTGATCGGGGTAATTGTGTTTCAACAAAAAAATCAGGAGCTTAGCGGCTTTCCCATAATTCGGACCTTACCCCTGTTAGGGATGTTCGGAATTCTCCACGGTCTGTCGGAATGGATAACCTTAATCCAGCTTTCCGATCTATATCAGCAACATTCCGGGATCACTCTGGTTATTAAAGGGACTTTTAAAGTGTTTTCCTTTTATTATCTGTTTCGTTTTGCCTTGATGACCTTGACCACGGCTACGGAAGGGATTAAGGATCAAAAGATTTTTCGAGTCCTGGAAAAAATTCCAATTCTCTTGCTTCTTGCCTGGTTTCTTCGACTGGGGATCATCTACGGACTTTACGACCTTTCCTATTTTGAGGAGAATCGCATGGGAAGCATCATCATCAATCGATATTTGATGTCCTTTCCCGCAGGAATCCTTGCCTTTGTAGGACTGTTTCGCAGCGGGAAAAAAGTACAGCGGATGAATTATGAAAATCTCCATCAATGGTACTTCGGGCTTTCCGTGGTGCTTCTTGTCTATGGAATCGTAGACGGACTGATTGTAAGGCCCATGGATTTTTTCCCTGCCAATATCCTAAACAATCAACTATTCTTCGGGGTTACGGGCTTTCCTATTCAGGTGGTAAAAATCCTTTTAGGGATATTGATGATCTACTCCGTGACGGGAATATCCAGAATATTTGAAGGGGAAAAACGGGCGGTAATCGATGAGATGCTAAAGAATCGTGCGGTGGAAGTGGAACGGGAGAAGGTAAACCGCTACATTCATGATCGGATTATCCAAAAGATGTACGGAGCAGGGATGAAGATCGAGGCTTACCTCGGAAAGGAAAATAAGGAGTATTTGTATCAAGCCAATGATGATCTGCAGCAGGGCATTAAAGAGGCCAGGGATATTATCGCCAAAACCGTGATTGAGGATTACCACACCAAGGATTTGGAAAGTCTGATCAAGGACTTTATTCAATCGAAGGAAGGGGAGCTGGACTTTGAAATGATCTTTGAAAACCAGGTTCCCGCATTACTGCAAGGGAAGGCCCCAAAGAAGACGATTACCCAGATGTATTATATTCTTCAGGAGGCGGTGACCAATACCGCAAAACACGGCAAGGCAACCAAACTTTGGATAAGACTGACCGGGGAGTATGACCGTTTGACCATGGAAATTGAAGATGACGGCCAAGGATTTGATCCCGGGGATCCTAACATTTCGGATCCTCTGAAAAGAAAAGAGCAGGAATCAACAGGAAGGAAGTTGGGCCTTGAGATCATGAAGGATAGAGCCCGGGAAATCGGCGGTAAGCTTCAGGTTCGCAGTGGAAGAACGGGAACCCTGGTGAGGCTGGATGTGAAGTGGGGAGGGGAAAAGGATGAGTGAAGAAAAGGACATACGATTAATGATCATTGAAGATCACGATGTGGTTCGGCAGGGACTCAGGATGGTCTTGGAAACCGACGAGGAAATCCGTGTGGTGGGGGAGGCCTCCGACGGCAGAGAGATGGAAGCTTTAATCGCTTCGAAGGAACCAAACATGATCCTTTTGGATATGGAGCTTCCCTTTATCAACGGATTGACCCTCTGTAAAACCGTTAAAAACCGATGGCCCGAAATGCCGGTTTTAATACTCACGGCTTATATGGAGGATGATATGGTGATTGAGGCTATACGTTCGGGAGCCGACGGCTATTTGCTAAAGGATATTGCCCGGGAGTCACTGATTAAAACCATAAAGGAAACCTTTCAAGGGAAAAAAGCCTTGGACCCTTCCATGACGGAAACCTTGTTTAAAAGTATACAACAGCCTGAAAAGCGCTATTTTAAAGAGTTAACCCCTTCGGAGGAGCGACTCTTACAGGAAATTGCAAAGGGAAAGACGAACAAGGAGATTGCGGACACTCTGGATCTTGCGGAAAAAACCGTTCGAAATTACAGTTCAAAACTTTTTCGAAAAATCCGGGTGGATAATCGGACCGAGGCGGCAAACTATTACAATAAGCGAGTAGGAAAGTAATAAAAGAGAAAAAGGTCATGGATTTTGGGACAAACGTCCCTAAAGAAGGACGTATTCCAATCTTCTTTTTATGCGTAAATTGGATTATGATTAAAGAGTGTTAAATACAGGTTAGTAACGTTTAGTATTTAACAAACAAAATCAATTACAAAATGCTGAAAAGGAGATGAAAGAGACATGAAAAAACAATGGATCTTATTATTAGTGTTATTACTGACCATGAGTCTTGCAATCATCGGATGTGGTGAAGAGGAAGTGGAAGGTGACGAGCCGGAAAACGGTGAAGAGGTCACCGAAGAAAATGGTGAAGACAACGGTGAAGAGGACGTTGATGAAGAGGAAGTTGAAGAAGTGGTAGAGGGAGAGTATCCCAATGGTACTTATCGGGGAATTTTTGAAGACGGTGGAGACCAGCAGGTATCTATTCAGTTCAGTGTAGAAGACGGAAATATTCACGATGTTCGATTCCGACACCTTTATTACGGCGGAACGGATTACGGTGAGTTGGAAGAGGGAGACAACTTATACGGAATTTACGAACAGCACCTACAAATTGCCGATTATTTCGAAGGCCAGCCCCTATCATCTATTACGGATTTATACGAGCCCGGAAACTTTGTAGATGACGTGGATGTAGCCTCAGGCGCAACCTTACGGGGGAACAAGGTTCTTTCCGCCATGGTGGACGGACTGAATCGAGGACTTTACAGCCCTGATGGAGACTATGCTTTAGACCTTCCCGACTATCAAGACGGAACCTATCGTGGAATCTACGGAGACGGCGGAGACCAGCAAGTATCCATTCAGTTTAGCTTAGAAGACGGAAACATCCATGACATGAGCTTTAGACACTTGTATTATGGAGGAACCGATTACCGAGAGCTGGAAGAAGGAGACGCACTATACGGAATCTTTGAACAACATGAGCAAATTGCCGAGTATTTTGAAGGAAAAGCATTAAACAGCATCACTGAGCTTCACAATCCCGGAGATTTTGTAGATGACGTGGATGCGGCCACGGGAGCAACCCTACGAGGAAACAAAGTATACTCTTCTATTCGGGACGCCTTGAACCGAGGAATTTATTCTCCCGCTAACGGATTCTCTGCAGACCTACTGGAAGATGTGGAGGACGGACGGTACCGAGGAACCTATGGAGATCGTGGAGATCAACAGGTATCCATCCAATTCCATGTGGAAGACGGTATGCTTCAAGATTTAAGCTATCGACACTTATATCACTCCGGAAATGACTACCGGGAAATGGAAGAGGGAGACTCTTTATACGGAATTTATCAGCAACATATTGAGATCTTAGAGTATCTTGAAGGACAGCCTGTAGAGGCGATTTATGACCTTCATACACCGGAAGATTTTGTGGAAGACGTAGACGTAGCATCCGGTGCCACCATTCGGGCTAACAAAGTATTCTCTGCGATTATGAACGGACTTAGCCGAGGGATTTACTAAACCAATCAGAGAGTTTGACTACTCCTCATAAAAAAGCAGCGCCCTACTAAGGGCACTGCTTTTTTTTTATTACCGTCGTCTTTTGGTTTCGGATTTCGAATGGTACATGGCCTGATCTGCAAGGTCCATCGCCTTTTCCGGACAGGTGGATTCATTTTCAATCACGCTGTGACCGAAGGATATTTTCAATGGCGGTCCTTGGGTTTTTACATTTTCTTCTCTAATTAGAGCTTCAATACGGCTGATCACTTCCCTCGCTTTATTGGAAGGTGTTTTAGGAAGCAAAATCCCAAACTCATCGCCGCCTAAACGACTAAGTACATCGGAGGTGCGGATGCCTTGACCAAGGACCCGGCTGATTTCTTTTATATGTTCATCTCCCATGCTATGGCCGTATTGATCATTAACGGTTTTTAATCCGTCGACGTCACCGATTATTATGGATATAGGGTAAGCTTTCTTCTTATGAAAATTTTCCAAGGAAAGATGGAAATAACGGCGATTATAGACACCGGTGAGTTGGTCTTTGTAGCTCATTTCCTTAAGAGAGGACTCCCGGCTGATTAACGATTTTCGCATGGTCTCCATGGCCTTAGCCAGCACTCCGATTTCATCCTTTGAAGAAACTTCTATAGGACTTACCAAGGTGCCCGCTTCAAAACTTCTGGCTTTTTTCTCCAAATAGGTTAAGGGACGAAGCATGCGGTGAATGAACAACCATACGAAGATCAATCCCAATAGGGAGAGGATCGCCGCAAAGACCATGCTGTTTAAAGTATACCGTGACTGTAGAGCAATCAGTTCACTGTTGTCGAATTCTCTTTTTAAGTAATGACTGTATTCTCCACGGAAGTTTTTTAGGGGAACTTTTTGTATTACATAGGAGCTTTCGGTATCAATTAGGGTAGTCCCTTGAAGCAGGTCTCGGTACTCAGTCTCGGTTAAATCCGTAGAAAATTTGGAGTCTTTCCGGGTTCCGCAAAGAGCATCGGAGGAGGGGGTGTTTAAATCATACAAAAACCATTCGCCACCGCTGACATTTTTAAAAATATCCAGGATTCTGGGGCCTAGACACATGCCCAGTTCCACGGAACCGATAAACTCTCCCTGATAAAAAACGGGGGCAATGGCCCGTAGGGCTGTGCCGCTGCCGCCGCGCTCCATTCCCGAATGCTCGCCCTCTTCCGGGGCGGCATTGACTTTCTGGATCATGGGTCGCTTCTCTAGTAAGGAGTCACCGTAGTTCGCCCGCTGATGGACCCTTAGAAAGGATTCGCCTCCGGGCAGATGAAAATGGAAGCGACAGATGGAGGCTTTTTCAAAGTTCTCATAGGAAGGGGCTACGACTTCATAGAGAAGATCCCGGTCTCCAAGGGCAAAAGCCTCCACCACAGAGGGATTTGCCAGAATTTGAAAAAGACCGGTGTTTAATATTTCATAACTGACTCGAAATCTACGATGGATGGTGGACTCTGCAATTTCATTGAGATGCTCCTCTTGGATGGAAATCAGCTCCAGTCGCTCCAAATGAGAACGGTAAAGCATACTTCCCGTCAACACCAGTAAAAGCAGGATCACCACTAGGCTGATTTTGAAAGCCATGGTGTGATGAAAGCGAGTTTTGTTATTTATAAAGATCACCTCTTTTCGGATATAATGCGCTAAGAAAAAAGAATATGTTGTTAAAGTGATATCAATTTATTATTATATCATATAACCTTTTTTTGAAACACAGAATATAGCAGGGTTTAAGGGACTGGGTCATAAGAACTATTCATTTACTATAAGGGATGCTGATGGGAAAGGAAATCGTGGGGATGAAACAGAGCATCGGAGAATGCAATCATATCAAAATAAGAAACTTTCGCCTAAAAGAGGCGGTTGTGAAATATTCCACTCCATTGTAAAATAGTAAAAAAGATCATTTTAATGATGGAAAGCGGGTAAAATGATGGGTATTGTGGTATCGATTATTTTTGTGGTTTCAATTTTGGGAATGGTTACCCTGTTAGAGCAGCGGGGGTTTTTAAAGGGAGAAGGGGCAAGAAAAGCGATACATATTGCCTTATGCCACTGGTGGCTTGTGGCCATGGCTTTTTTTGAAGGACCTTTGGAAGCGGCCTTTGTACCGGGGATCTTTGTGGTGGTCAATTTTCTATCCTATAAGACCCAAGCCATCAAAAGCATGGAACGGGGAAGCGGAAAAAAGGATTTGGGCACGGTGTATTATGCAGTGTCATTACTGATCCTGGCTCTATGGACCTTTGAGCAGGGACAGCCGGAAATCGGAGCCCTGGGGATTTTTGTTATGGGATATGGGGATGGTTTTGCAGCGGTTTTCGGAGAAAGATTCGGGGAAAAAGCCTTTTATGCCTGGGGGCACCGAAAAACCTATGTGGGCTCCTTCAGTGCCTTTTTCTTTTCCCTACTGGTCATCGCCCTGTTGAATGCCTTCTTTCCCTTGGGCCTGGAGTTTTATCAAATGTTTCTTTTGGCTATGCTCGCAGGGTTTCTGGAGGCCTTTACTCCTTGGGGATTTGATAATTTAACCGTTCCCCTGGGGATCAGCGTGATTGCTGCCTGGATGACGGGAGGATTATCATGAACTATGCAATGGGTTTGTTCTTAAGCGCTTTGATTGTAGTGCCTTCCATTAAGCGGGATTCCTTGACCATCAGCGGAGGGGCTGCGGCTTTGGGGGTAGGGGGCATACTCTACGGCCTTGGAGGTCCGGAGGTTTTTTTCGCCCTGATTGCTTTTTTTCTGTCGGCTTCTTTGTTTTCCAAGGCCTTCAAAGGAAGAAAAGGTTCCGACACCGGAGAGAGCGTGGTGGAAAAAGGATCGAGACGAGATCACATTCAGGTGTTGGCCAACGGAGGGCCGGCGGTGTTTATGGTTCTTTTATACAC